>CBIHPB010000111.1:0-10749 GCA_966211485.1 uncultured Bdellovibrio sp. | reverse complement strand
ACTGACGCCTGAAAACTTCCGGGAAACTCTTCAGAAGAAATATGCAAGTCCCCTGTTCTGCCAAGACCGTTTGATCGAGGACATGGTTCCTGGCTGGAACGCAGCTTTGAATAAAACAAAAGATTCGGCGGGCGAGCTGGTCAATGACGACAAAATTCTTCGCCATATGGTGAAAGAGTTGATCACGCACGAATACGGTCACTTGATGGGACTGGGTCACCAGTTCAAAGAAAGCATTCTGCCAAGTAAAGATTCGGTTCCAGAGACGGCTTACAATGCGCTGGCCGAAAAAGCCAATGCGAAGAATCATTACACGAACTATAGCTCGGTGATGGGTTACCGAAATCCACGGACCGAACTGAGTGATGATTCGGTCTTTAAGCCAGGTCCGCATGACGAATTGGTTATCCGCTATCTGTACAAACAACAGTATGCAACTTTCAAAAAAGGCGATGCAGACTTCAGCTTTGCTGACATCCCTGCTGATGGCATCATTCCAGTCGCTGATCCAGCCAAGCCTGAATTTAAGACAAGCTATTTCCCACAGTGTAACGACTTGGATGCTAGCTATGGCTTTGATCCGTATTGCAATCGCTTTGATACCGGATACAACGCGACTTCCATCGTTCAAAGTTACTTCGACGATGTCTTAGCGACTTTGCCACAGACTTTGGTGGCATTTACTGATGCACGCGGTGGTGACTATCAAGAGGCAGAAGGCCGCTTGTGGATGCGCTCGCTGAATACTCTGTCGCGCGTTCGAACTTTTTACGATTACATGCGCGTCTATTATAAAGAACAATTCGATCAAATCCGTCAGAACGAAGACGCTTTGATGAATTTCTCTCTAGCTTGCCGCGAGACAAATGTAGAAAACATCAAGCAACCGGAACTGAAAAAGATCTTCTCTGAAAAGCCCGAGCTGGCCGATCTCTGCCGCGCCAATGCCTTGGCGCTTGAGAATATGAAGAAGATCGTCAAGCTGAAAGGTCCGGATCACACGAAAGTGGATATCAAAACCCATATCTCTCCGGGCGGAATGAACGGTGGCGATGCCGGCCGTGACTACAGCCAAATCTTAGGAACTTGGAAAGAGCTCAGCGTTTTTCCTCTGAAATATGCTTCGCTGATGGCTCTAACCGAGCCTTCTCCGTGGATTATGATGGATGGCTGGATGATGCCGAACTTCCTGTACAACACGCCTCAGACTTTGTTCTCGTATATGTACATCTACCCGCGCGAATACACAGATGTGCTGGCATCCAATATCAAGGAAAACTTGCAGTTCGCAGGAATGAATGGTGCCGAGAAAACTTCCATCGGCCGCTCGATCCTGTCGATGATGTGGATGAACTATATCGCCAACACGCAAAACCGCGATGCAGGATTGTTCCCAGCGCAGTATGTGACAAAGATTCGAAATCAACAGAACTTCAATGTCGGTGTGGTTGCCTTGATTCTGAAAGGTGCTTCCCGCGACAACGGTCAGCAGGACCGCGTGGTTCGCTGGGATGGATCGCTGTATGACTTTGCGGCGGATAAATCGATCGCTCTGAATTCGGCCTTTGTTCTGCCGAAAGGAAAAATCGTCGCGACGGCTTCGAATATGCTTCTGTATCCGGTTACTGATTTCACGCCGTTTAGCGCGAAGGATGGATATGCCTTCGCCTATAAGCTTGAGATCAATCAGTCGAACCAACCAGATGGCTTATCTGACTTAAGTGCAAAGAAAGATATCGCCGATCACAACGAGCGACTTCTCTATTCTTGCCTAAATGGACAAGACAATGGTTTGAAGAATTTCTTTGCAGTTGAAAACTTGGATTTCCAAGGATTTGAAATGGGTCAGAACCTCGAGCGTTCGGATGAGATGCGCAAGCGCTTCTTGGACTCGATCGACGAGGCCTTTAATCTCTACTACAGCAATACGTCTCCGTCGACGAAGAAAACTTACTTTACAGTGGCGCCTCGTCCGGACACATGCATGGAAACTTTGCGTGGAATTGGCCTCTTGATCAACACAGGTGCGATCATGAACGGTTATTACTTCCCTGAAATCTACGACTATCTTCAGTAAAGGAGGCCAAGATGAAACATATAAGCAAATACAAATTTCTGATCTCGCTTCCTCTCAGTTTCAGTTTCGCCCTGTCGGCCTGTAACTTTTCGAAGGTCAACCGTGTCGAGCACGAGGCCGCAGCGCCTGAAGTCAGCCAACCGACCGCCAAGGAACAAGCTCAGCTGGTGTCCCTGCGATCGAACAATCTGACGTCGATTTACCAAAAGACTTTGGCGATCAAGACAGCCCAGGATGCAAGTTCGATCATTAAAGAACTGCAAACGACGGTGCTGACGTCTGAAGTTTTGGGAAATCCAAAACTTAATATGGAAGACAATGTCGCATCGGCTTTGACTTATTATAACGAAGCGACTTTGCAGCTTTTGAATTTGGCTCCGGATTCAGAAGAGGCGAAAGCTCAATCGACCAAGTATATCAGCTTGGTGGCCACCGGTTGCACCAGTGATCTGGAAAACTGCACTCGCATCCGCTGGATGAAACGCGATCCCCGCACGCACACGGTATTAAGCAAGATCGCCAGGATTCAGGATTCGAAAATCGCTGATCAGTGTTCAGCTGGAGACTGCAACGCGGAATTGACGAATCTGTTTCGCACCATCTCTTTGTCTTTTGCGACGAACAATCAAATCAAGGACACGGATCTTTATCAGGTTTTCGCCAAGCGTATTCACCAATACGCGGCGATTCTGGAAAAAAATGGCGACACCGAAGGCCTGAAAAGACAAGGCATTATTTTCGATTCGATTCTGGCGAACCTGACATCGGCTGAAGACGAAAAGATCATCCTTCCGATCGTCAAAGCTCAACCGCCATGGTCCTATTCTCGTAAAAACAGCCAAAGCTTTAATTTTGGATCTGAGAAGATCTTCTTGGTCGCTTCAAAGAATCTGCTTTATGAAAATGGCGCATTGAATCCACAGTTGAAAAAGATCATGCTGGACGAGCAAAAAGGTACCAATGCGCGCAAGGACAGCATTTACACTTTGGCCAAAACTCTGTCGCAGTCTCAGAATACAAAGCATATCTTTAAGACTTTGAACTTTGATCCAAGCGTTTTCCTCAGCGATTCGTTCTACGACGAATATTTCTTTATGATCGACCGTCTGATGGGCTCGCATTTGAATTACGACGAAGTTGAAGCCATCTGGAAGGGTTCAAAGAAAAATATCGAGCTGATCAACAAGAAAATCCGTGAGATCGCAAAGCTTGAACTGATCAACCTGGTCGTTTTAACGAATCAGTATTTTTCGGCCCTGCTGCAAACGAAAAACTTGCCGAGCAATCGTCTGTTTATCAAATCGATCGATGAAAGCCGCCCTTTGACGGACACCTGGGATCAGTATTTCTCGCAGCTTTCGAAGGTTTCAAATCTGTTGGGTCAGATTTCGGCCAATAATCAGCTGGCGGCCTCCGAGCAAAAGACAATCGAATCGACCAAGTCCTTCATTATCGGCGCGAAACGAAATGCGAAATTCCTGTCAGTTTATCCGAACATGCTGAACCTGGGTTACTTTATGATCAAGGTCGACGCTATGTTCACCACCAAAACATGGTGGGGTTCTGAAATCTCGATCGATCCGAAAACAATTGTCGATTACCTTTTGGATGGCGGATTTGATCAGCCTTGGTATCTGTTCAGCGGTGACACCAATCCGATCAACAAGTCGGAAATCATCCTGGCCTTTGACTATGCTCTACGCCTGGGATCCTTCGAGATCTTTGGTCAAGCTTTGGACGAGCAAGGAAAATCGAAGATCGACCGCATCCAGTTTTTTAAAGCGTTGAAGTCCACAATGGATTCAAACATCAAAGATCTGAAAGACACCATCGAATCCATGGAAAAGCTGGAAGGCGATTCGGACATCGACCGCGTTCTGCGCCTGTGCGGAACGAAAGACTTGAGTGGATTGACGATGAAGATGAAGCTGGATGATTTCGCAGAATACGCTCTGTTCGGCTCGCCATCAAAAGGCTACATTGGATATGCTTCCAAGTTCTACGATGTCTCAAGCGCTTACTACAATATTCCACCTTCGACAGCCAAGACAGCCGTCACATCGATGCGAAGCCTGATCAACAGCCGCTTCCTTCAATTGCGCGCCATGAGCCTGCCTTTGGTGGAAAATATCCGCTCGTTGGATATTCCGGAAAAAGATAAGCAAACCCTGCTGGATAACGTGAACGGTGAAATCAAAGACGTAACCAAAATGCTGGGAGCTTATTACGCTTTGGCATTGAACAACCACCATTTGATCAAAGACTGTACTCAACGCCTAGTTCGAGAAGAACGAAAACGCGAATTCTTTTTGATCAATGCGGAAAAGAATTTTCTGAATCAGATCTATGATGCCATGTTGGCTCTTTTCAATGAAAAGGATGCGGCAAAGAAAGTGGCTTCTGCCAAAACTTTGGCCGAGAAACTGAATCTTGCTTCGGGTGATGATTTGCAGGCGAACTCTTTCGTCTCTTCGAAATATGATCTCTACAAACGATTCGAGCGCTATTCAAAAGACAGCTCGCTGACGATCAAAGTCGATGCGGATCCGCTGGATGAATCGACCGTGACCTCTTTGGTTTCGGACCGACGCGAAGTTCCGTTTATCAATCTTCAGACCGGACAGCCCTTAGATCGTATGGCATTTATTAAGTCCGGCCTTTCTTTGTTCAACACGCAGGGAGCGAACATCATTCAGTGGTTCCGCTCGTCGACCAACACAAAGCTGGCACAAAGAAAACTGGATACCATGATCGCGGTTTACAAGCTGGGATTTGATTTGGGTCTGCAATCAACACCAGTCAAATACAAAGAGCGTAAGCTCAATCCGATCACAGCGAAAGATATCACCAAAGAGGCCATCGATCTGGCGCGCTCGCTGTCGATTTCTCCAGAAGAAGAGGAAATCCTGCGGTTAGTTGGACAGTATGAACTTTTCCCAATGTCGGACCTGCAAGGTTATCTCTTCGATGCGTCTGAGACAGACTACTATGGAATTTTGGACAACGTCTTTTTGATGGGTACTCGTGTACAGGAAGATTTGGATGAAGCTGCTCGTTACTATCAAGAGCGAATCAACACCAAACGCGAAGATGCGATGATCTTCCCTATGGATCCGAAGATCGAAGCCGGCATCCACAAAGTTTATCAACGCCTGATTAAAAAAGACGAAGCTTTAATTGCAGACTTTGTCTCTGGTGTCCGCGAAGCCCAGAAAGATCTGGAAAAAAATCCGCTGCATATCGTTTACCGTCTCTTGGAAGGCACAAATGCTCGCAAGGTATACTCGTCCGATCTGATCCCAGGCGGAAACTCAATCTTGGTCGACGAACGAAAGATCAAGAGCTTGATCGACAATATGTATGACTTCCACAACCGCATCACATTCCGAGTCTACAAGACGGAGCTTGCGACTGAGCAGGGAGATCAATAGGCATGATGCATCGGCTGAAGTTGCTTAGTTTAACTTTTGCTTGGCTGGCGATCGGCAGTTCAAGCTTTGCGCAGAACCCTGTTCCGCAAAGCAAGACAACCGTTCAAAAAGCGGCGAGAGAAAAGCAAGAAAGCCCTTTCAGCTTTGGCGCTTCGTATTTGTTCGCGTCGGATCAGAATCAAATCACGTCGAAGAAAAGTTCCAGACACACGCTTGGCGTCTCGGCTGGCTATGCCTTCAATAAAAATTGGAACACAGGCGTTGGGACCAATGTTCTTTGGAGTGCGGAAGGTAACAACGTTCAAAAAAAAGAAGACAACCCCCGCACGGAAGATCTCGAGCTGAGCTTGGATTACACTCCGAATATGGCTCCGGACTGGAAATCCGCTCTGGCTGTGACTGATGCCCTGCCAACGGGTTACGAGAGCCGTACGGAAGGCGTGCGCAATACGATCGGCGCGATGGGATCGCTGACAAGACTCTTTTTTAATAAGAAGTTTTCACTCTTTGCCTCTGGCAGCGCCAATTTTATTGCTCAAACTTACGATTACTCGATCACCAGCGGCGAATCGAATCCGGATAGTCTTTACACCGGCAGGCTGGGAGCTTCGTACAAGTTATACGACGGCCTTTCCGTCAACGTCAGTTATAGCCTCTGGACTTTCCACTTTATCAACGGAGAAAACAATTTAGCCCGCAACCAAACAAGTGTCGGAGCCAAATACAAACTCGTAAATTTCTCCGTGTTCACCAGCTACAGCGTCGGAAACTATGACAAAAGCGACGGTTACAAATTTCTTTATGTCGATGACATGAGACAGATGGTCTCTATCGGAGTTTCGTTTGAAATTTAGTCACCTTCTTTCTTTGCTGCTGTTGAATACGCTGGTTGCAGCCTGCACGGGTGGAACTTCCGATCCCGTTCGCAATCACGAGGAAAAACAATCCGAAGAGCTCGCCGCCCCTGCTGCCACATCCGGCCCTAGCTCAACACAGCCGACACGAGCGGCCCTGACGACACAAGTTAGTGGAGAAATTGAAAAACTGGCCGCAATGGATGGCGACGGCCTGTTCACAGCGGGTGAAACGACCTTCTTGGATTTTAAAAACTGGGAAAACACTTCGATTTCGGAAACTCCGGCATTTCAGTCCTTCATTCACAAATTTCAAAAGCAAGCGGTCACAGGCTTCAGCGGTTTGAATAAGAAAGCTTATGTTTCATTCTATTTTAACTTTTGCGATGCGGACTTGACGGGCTGTCGACACCTGCGAGCTTTGAAAAGCTCCCCTTACGCATCGGTTTTTCTGGCTCGTTTAGCAGAAGGTGAAACCGATTTCCAAAGCCGACTACGCTTGATCCTACTGTCTTTGGAAACCAGCAATCAAATTCCAAACGAATCCGCATCGATTCTTCTTTTGAAAGATCTGAAAACAATTCGCGCGGACCTTTTGATGGCGAAAAAAACGGCTCTCTTGCAGCAAATTGAAACCTACGTGCAGATGATTTACAACAATGCGCACTCGGGCCGTCTGAAAATATCCGACGAAATGTTGGGAAGCTCGTTGGATCTGTTGCAAACAGGTGAAGACTCGCAGCTGGAACTCGCCGGAAAGTTGTATGTCAAAAACGGCAAAGACACAGCCACCATTGAAGATAGAATCAAAAGCCTCAATGCGACCCCAACCAGTTACGCCAAAAAAATGGATTGGCTAGAAAAAAATGCTCCGCATTTCGTGACTCAGTTGAAAGTAAAAAAAATAGACTCGGATGCATACTTTTTTGTGCTGGAGCAAATCCTTCAGCGCAACTGGACTTCCAAGCAAGCCGCTGCGTTCTTCAAGGGATCTGGTCTGACTTTGGAAACATTGAACGAACGCGCCAAGATCTATGCGTCCAATGTCGTCGCCTACATCATCGCGACGATTCAGGCGGATCTTTTTCAAGGTTTCAAAAAAGAAGGAAAAGATAAAGACAACTATTTTTACGACGGCACTTTGGCGATCGCCCCACGCCTCGTCGAAGCCCGCGCCTTGGTCGACCAGTTTAAATCTTTGCTGAGCCTTGAGGACATCTTGGGTGGCGTGAAGAATTCGGGTCTGCGAAAAATTATCGAATCTCTGCCGGAAACCTTTCATCTGGCGGTCACGGATACGGTGACTTTGTCGCTTTTGAATCAGGGTTTGAAACTGAATGTCGACGATCACGCCAAGATCCCGCTTTTGGGAAATCCATGGTCTGGATATATCAACACAGCCTATATCTTTAGTGAATTTTTCGGCGGCAAAATGCAGCCGCTGATCCAGGTTCTACCGATCGCGCCAAGCCGAAACTATTTTACGACGAACGAGGCTTTCGAGTTCGCGATTCGAACCAATTTCTTTGGCACCGAACCCGAGGCCGCCGACGAGGCTTTGACTCGCTTTGTGAATATGTATTTGCAACTGGATGTCTATCGCCCCTATGGCGACGTGAAGATCGCCGAAATGCAAACCCGTTTGGGTCTGCTGAAAAAAGCGGTCGATCGCTTCCGCGGTCTCAACTCGAACATGTTCTACCGTTATGTGAATCAACAGTGCGAAACCATCGACACCAAAGGAATCCGTGGAAGTTTGGATCTTGTCGAGCTGGCGATGTCCCCGACTTTGGGAAGCCGAATGGGACTTCTCAAGTCTGTCGGCGAGACCAATGATGAAACACCTGGCTCTGGCGCCACCGGCCGCAAAACTTTTGCGATTTTTCCGGCCAACTCGACCGATACAAATTCACTTGAATGGGCGCGTCTGGATTTGGTTCCCCGGTTCGAGCAGTTGTTAGCTGTTTCCAAGGCGGTTGAAGCCAATACGAATCTTCGTTTTCCGAAATTCCAAAAGGCCGTCGCCGAGTATAAGGCTTTGGTGGCTGAAGCCTACAAAGAACAAACCCAGCAAATCACTGAATTTCTGCCTTGCTGGTATAAGATCATGAACGAAGACCGTCGGGTCACGTCTGAAATCGTCAAATACGAAAACCGATTCTGGCAATGGGCGCTCCGTCCGGAAAACCGAAACAAGGTGCAGGAAATTTTCTCGAAGGATCTTCCACCTTTGATGAAGTTTCGCAGTAAAATCGAAAACAACACGGCCGTTCTCTATAATTTCGATTTGCTGATCCGCTCGCGTTATTACTTGCTCTATGGACTACCGTTTATCAACAATCCGCTACCGCCGATTTCTCCGGAAATGAAAATTCAAATCGTCGAGGGCGCGGCCAAGACGACACTTTACAAATCCAGCCGGATGACAGATGTCACAATCGACGAGAATCTGGAATTGACAGCGATCAACATCACGCGTGCGGCTGGCTTCAAACCAGCCAACGCGGCGGTTTTCTGGTATCAGGATTCTTATCTTCAAACTGTCCTTTTCACCGATTTGATGGGGGTCATTGGGACTTTGCACCGCATGGGTCCGGTGGCGAAAGAATTCCTGGGGCTGGATCCAGTCTATAAAACGACCGATCTCTTCCGCGAAAACCTTGGCATTTTTAAATTTCTCAACCTCAGTAAAAACGAAGAGGATGCCCTGTCGATTCTTGGCGAACCCCAGCGCATTCGAACGCCAAGACAGCTGGAAGCCCCATTCCTTTTAGAGGAAGATGGAAGCCTGATCCCAGTCACCCAGCATTTAAACAAGGCCATGATTGCGGCCTGGACATCGGATTTCGCAAGTGCGGCTCTTTGGGAAAATCCGGGAGACAATGGAGGATTGTCCCGCCCCGTTTCTTTGATCTCCACTTTGAATTTAGGAAGATCCTATATGGGCTATCTGGAAGAACGAAACTCGAGCCTGTCTCATTTGTTTAAGGACAATTTAACTGCGACCAAACCAATTGCTGAAACGGTCCATCGCTTGATCACTGAAGACATCACCGTTCGACGCGAGACGCTGGATGGTTTTAAATCTCAGCAACCGTTCACTTTGCATATGAAGATCGGCGAGAATGTCATCCTGCCAGGACAAAATCAGTTCTTTGTCGATGACTTGAAAGCCAGTCTCGATGACATGCAAAAATATGTGCCGACACCTTAGGCTGGCGGATTCCATCCTATCGAATCGCGAACAATCGTTTTTTCTGAGAATGGGTAGATGACTGCAAGCTTGACTGTTTCATCGGCTTTGATTTTTTTCATCTTGCGAAGGGCCCAGAGATAAATTTCCAATTGCTGGAAGGCTTTTTCCTGATACTTGGGGCTGCCGGTTTTATAATCGACAATCCAAGTTTGCCCTTGCTCGTCCCGGCCCCAGAGATCGATCGGTCCCTGCAGAAGGCTTTCGCCCATCTTCACAGCCATACCGAATTCCACTTCGCCACCGCGAATGATTTCAAACCAACGGCCCTGATGATCGTCAGCCAGGAATTGCAATGCTTTCTGATGGGTCGCCGGCAAATCCGGAAGCCAAGATTTCCAGTCGAAATCCGGATCCTTCATCCATTTGTATTTTAAAGATTCGAACATGCGATGCACGTCCACGCCGGTCACAGCTTTTTGTACATCGGCCATCTCTCGAGCCTCTTGTTTTTGCTGAGCTTGTGCAGATTCCAGAATTTCTGTGACCGAAAGCGTTTGCCCTTTGGATTCAAGCGCCACCCGAAATGGAGCGATCTCTTCAACCGAGGTCAGCTTAGCGATCTCTTGTTTTTCTGGAACAAAAGAACCTTTTCGCACTTGATAGGCAAACTGGGCTTCGGTGTGCACTCCGGGTGCCAGGTCCATTCGCAAGCGTCCCGCCCAAGATTCACTGCGAGGATTTTCTTCCCAGATTAAGGTGACCGATTCTTCGGCGCGGGTCAAAGCCACATAAAGGACGCGATCTTCTTCTTCTTTTTGCCGGCGCTTCATGATTTCCATTAAGCCAATTCCGCTCAGGGAGGCGACTTTCTTGCCTTCGTCCGGATCGATCAGACTGATGGTCCATTTGCCGGTTTGCTCGTCTGCCAGAAAGAAATCGGGATGCACTGGCGGTGGTACCTTTCCCATTCGCGGCAGAATCACATGCGCAAATTGCAAACCTTTTGAGGCATGCACAGTCATCAGGTGAATGCGCTGAGGCTCGATGACAGGTACGGCTTCGGATTCGTCCGAGTCTTCGGTCGAAAGTACCCGGATATCCAGTTCTTTTAAAAACTCGAGATAGGCAAAGCCTGGTTTTCGCTCTTCCGAGCGAATCATATGAATCAGCTTCCAGAGATTGGCTTCGCGC
>CBIHPB010000110.1:0-10780 GCA_966211485.1 uncultured Bdellovibrio sp. | reverse complement strand
CCAACTTCTTATGGAAACATCTATTCAGTCTTCATCGTCCCTTCAACGGGATGAGCATAAGGGGTCCGAATCAATGTCAGCTCAAAGCTGGTCCGCCGAGCAAAGTGCGGAGCTCTATGGCATCAACACCTGGGGCAATGGTTACTTCCGAGTGAACAAGCAAGGTAACGTGAGCGTTACTCCTTGTGGCGAAAAAGGTCCTTCTGTGGATCTGAACGAATTGACTCAGGATCTTTTGGATCGCGGGATTCGTGTTCCGATTATGATCCGGTTTCCAGATATCATCAAAGCGCGTGTTGAGCTGATCAACAACTGCTTTGCCAACGCGATCAAAGATCACAACTACAAAGGCTCATATCGTGGTGTTTATCCGATCAAGGTGAACCAGCAGCGCCACTTGGTGGAAGAAATCGTCCACCACGGCAAACACCGCCGTCTGGGGCTTGAGTGCGGTTCGAAACCCGAGTTGCTGGTTGTTCTCGCTTTGATGAACACGCAGGGTGCGTTGGTCATCTGCAATGGCTTCAAAGATGAAGAGTACATTGAAACCGCGATTCTCTCTCAGAAGCTGGGTCGTCACACGATCATCGTGGTCGACCGTTTTGAAGAGCTGAAACTGATCATCGATGTTTCAAAGAAATTGAACACCAAACCACACATTGGTTTCCGCGCGAAGCTGAACACTCAAGGTGCTGGCAAATGGGTGGATTCTTCGGGTGCTCGTTCGAAATTCGGTCTGACTTCGATGGAAATCGTCGAAGGGATCGAGATGCTGAAGCGTGAAGGCATGATCGAATGCCTCGAACTTCTGCATTTCCATATCGGCTCGCAAATTCCTGTCATCCAAAGCCTCAAGTCTTCTTTGAAAGAAGGCGCTCGTTTCTTCACCGAGCTGCATGCGATGGGTGCTACTGGCCTGAAATTCATCGACGTCGGCGGCGGCTTAGGTGTCGATTATGATGGAACCGGATCCAGCGACAGCTCGATCAACTACAGCGAGCAAGAGTACGCGAATGACATCGTGTCGGCCTTGCAAGCTCTTTGCGACGAAAAACAAGTTCCGCATCCGGATATCGTCACCGAGTCTGGCCGCTTCTTGGTGGCTCACCACTCGATCTTGATTTTCAATATCCTAGGGAACAATGATCTGCGCCGTCCAGAACCTCCGCGCCCTGCGACCAAAACAGATCACCCGTTGATGCAGGATCTGCAGTACATCTTTGAAAAACTGAACAAAGAAAACATCAACGAATGTTTCAACGATCTCCAGCAAGCAAAGACCGAGACTTTGTCTTTGTTCACTTACGGCGTTTTGAATCTGCAACAGCGCGCTTGGGCAGAAAGCATGTACTTCGCCATCGCGACGAAGATGATCAATATCGCGAAGACAGTTGAAGACACCGAAGATATCACAAGCACGCTGTCACAAGAGCTTTGCGATACTTATTTCAGCAACTTCTCGGTGTTCCAGTCGATCCCGGATTCTTGGGCGGTTGGACAGATGTTCCCGGTTATGCCGATTCACCGCCTGGAAGAAAAGCCAAGCCGTGAAGCAACCTTGGCCGATCTGACTTGCGATTCTGACGGTAAGGTTGAAAAGTTCATCGACACCGAAACTGGAAAATACAAAAAGACTTTGCATGTTCACGACATCAAGCAAGGCCAGCACTACTATCTGGGTGTGTTCCTGACGGGCGCTTATCAAGAGATCCTGGGCGACTTGCACAATCTCTTCGGTGACACCGATGCCGTTCACGTTTCTTTGACTGAAGATGGTTACACTTTGGATCACTACATCCCAGGTGACACCGTGACTGAGGTTCTCAGCTACGTGCAGTACCGCCATTACAACATGGTGGACAGCATCCGCTTGGCAGCCGAAGAAGGCATCAAGCAAAACACCATCAGCAAGCAAGAAGCCAAGCTTCTGATCAAACACTACGAAGAAGGATTGTCAGGCTACACCTACCTCGAAGATCCAGAATAAAAGGTACCTGATTCGCGAGGATGCGAAGCTCGACTTCGCAGCGTCGCGGGACCTTTTAGTGCTTCACCGCATTAGCATTCAGCAGCTCTTCGTAATCAGAAATTTTGATTCCAATCGCTTGATAAACAAACCCCGACGAACAATGTTTGCCGGGGTTTTTCTTTTCAAAAAGACAAACTAAATTCCTTTTGCTAGATGAATTGCATGAGCATCTCGAACTATCAGCAAATCAAGCATCAGATCTTAGATTCCATCCTTGAAGACCGTAACACCTCGGCGCTTTCGCTGAAGCTGGGCTATTCGTTCGATAAGGTTCGCAGATGGCAGAACGGCTCGAAACAGCTGCGCTGGAACGAGTTCTGCGACCTCTGCCAGCAGCTGAAAGTTCCTTTGTATGAGACTCTTGGATTTTCTCTCGGGATCGTCTTTCACAAGAAAGAAGATGCCCTGGGCATCGTGGAAAATCTCAAGGTTTTCTCGCGCATCTCTAGCATCCAAGAGCTTGCGAAACGCATGCATGTCAGCCTTTCGGCGGTGAAAAGGTATCTGGCGCAGGAAACTTATCCGGATATCGAATTCGTCCTTGAATTGATCGACCAACGCCCGATGTTTCTGGAAAACTTTGTCGATCGTCTTTTGGGCCGAACACCTGCGAAGGATCGCAATTTTCTCACCTTTCCTTGGACGGCGGCGGTGGCCAATGCCGCAGGCCTCCCCGCTCATCAGGCTTTGCCAGAGCATTCAAACAAATGGATTGCCGATTTTATCGGTATCCGTGAACAGCAAGTTCAGCAGTCGATCGACCTGATGCTGGAACTGAATATGATCGAAAAGCGTGGCACTCACTATGGTCCGACACTGTCTCGGGTCATCGCCGTCAATCGCGAGTCCAGCGCCCAAGACTATTCGAGATTTATTCGCCACTGGGTCAAACGTGCCGATGCCCGATTCGCGACAACGACTGGCGAGCCCATCAATCGACTGCAAGGGCCGAACAAAGATGCCTTCCGGATTTTTGCCGCTAGCCCCAGCACGTCGAAGAAAGTCACTGATATTATCGTCAAAGCCGAGCAAGAAATTCATGATCTGCTTCAGCAAGTCCAAGACGAACGAACCGATGTTCGCGTCTTGCTGATGCACCATTTTTCCGCGCAGGACTTTCAAAACATGGCCGAAACTGGCCAACAGAAAAGCCCACCTGCCAGCCGTGAACTTGAAGGCGAATGCTGATCAGAAACTGATTGGCTCCGTTTTCTTCGCAATGAAATCAAGGCAGTTTCCTGAGATCGATTCGTAGACCAGCGAAAATCCCGCCTGCGCCAAATGTTTTCTCACTTCCAGCGCCGTGTATGGCCTATTGAGAATTCCCTTTTTCGCTCCCCACTCATTGATCCAATTTGCCAAACGATCCAAGGGTCCTCTTCCAGGTGGATAAAGAAGACAGTTCCCAGCCAAAGTTCCGCCAGGTTTTAAAACTCGGCAGAATTCTGCCAGAGATTTTTCAATTTCAGGCAAACAATGAAAAGCATTGGCGATATTCACCGTATCAAACTGGCCATTCTCAAACGGTAAATGGGCCGCATCGGCTTGAACCAAATGAATGTTCCAATCATGGCCGAATCGTCGGCGCGCACCCTCCAGCATTCGCGGGGCATAGTCAAATCCGACAATCTTTGGCTCTGCCAGTTTTTTCCAGCGCCGCCATTTCAAAATCATATCGAACAACGTTCCGCTGCCAATTGCCGCCTCTAAATGATGGGCCCCCATATTGCTGGCAAACAGACGAATCTGCCGAGGCAAAGTGCTGCGATAAGCAAACGTCAAAATCAGAAAGCCACGACCGTCATACCACCAGGGCTCGGAATTATAAGCCTCATCGACGGCGATTTTGATTTTTTCTGGCAAAGACATTCAGACGCCTCCAAGTCTTTTAGACTTAGAGGTTAAACAATGACCTTGGTGAAAATGAGCAGAACCTATGGGCCTGGATCAAATACATGTACAAAAACGAGCACCGAGGTCCGTCTTTGTACACATTCCCACGGCTAAAAAACCATCGGCGATTCCGGCGCAGCAGGCAGTTTATTTAGAAACTGAGCCATAATGGGGATGAGCTCGGATTTGCGAATGGGTTTTGTGAGATGAAGATCGCATCCTGCACTTAAGCTACGTTGAATTTCCTCGGGCATCGCAAACGCCGTCAAAGCAATGATAGGCGTGCGAGGAAGAGAACCCAGAGCTTCAATCTGACGAATCCTTTTTGTGGCTGTGCAACCATCCATCACTGGCATCTGCATATCCATGAAAATCAAATCAAAATTTTCTTTCTGGAAGAACTCGACAGCCTGTTGTCCATTCTCGGCCACGCGAATTTCGCAGCCCGTTTTTTTAAGAAAAGTCTGGATAAGAAATTGATTTTCAACGGAATCGTCGACCAAAAGAATACGTTTGTTGCGAAGAATGGCGGACGCATCCATTGAAGGCTTTTCAGGTAACGATGATATGTCTGGTTTTTCCAGCTCTCCAACCACTGGCAATTGCATATGGATGCAGAACTGACTGCCTTGGCCAGGTTGGCTTTGTACAGAAACATCGCCTTTCATAATTTCAACCAGCTGTTTGACGATGGCCAAGCCCAAGCCCGTTCCGCCAAACTTTTTGGTAATGCCCGTATCGGATTGACTGAATCGATTGAAAATATGGCCCAAATCATGAGACTCAATTCCAATCCCGGTGTCTTCGACCCGCATTTCAATTTGCATATGCGTGGTTTGCTTTTTTGCATTGACCACCAAACTGACCCGGCCGGCTTCGGTAAACTTCACGGCATTGCCTAATAAATTGAGAAGGATTTGCTCGATTCGTTTGGCATCTCCCAGAACCCAACAATCACCGGGAGGCGAAAATAAGACTTGAAAAGCCAGTCCTCGCTTACGAGCCGAAACAGCAATGACATCGGAAATCTGCTCCACTAATTCCCGGAGATTGAAAGGCGTGGATTCCAACACCACCCTTCCAGCTTCCAATTTTGAATAATCCAAAATGTCGTTGATGATATGAACCAAAATTTTCCCGCTATGACGTAATATCTGAACGAACTTTCGCTTCTCTTCTGGCAACGATCCCTCTGCCAGCTCGTCGGCCATGCCTAAAATCGTATTCATCGGAGTGCGAATTTCGTGGCTCATATTCGACAAAAAATCGGATTTGATGCGCGCAGCTTGCAATGCGGATTCTCGAGCTCGCATCAAATCGGCCTGAGTTGTCTTTAAGACCGTGACCATTTGATTGAAGTCGGCAACCATTTCGCTGATCTCGCGTGGAGATTTTTGCTCGGGCAAATGAGTTTCCATCTGGCCATGCGTTAATGATTTCAGTCCGTGGTGAAGGGACCGCAGCGGTTTTAGGACGCTTCGCTGATAAATCAAGCTGATCGACCAAATCGCGATCAGAATGAGAATCATCAAAGCCACACACATCCAAAAAGTTTGCTTGAGAAGCTTTTGCAGTTCTAATTCTTGTGCCTGCAATGCGAACTGAAGACGGGCTGAAAAATCCTTCAATCGTGCCGAGTTGATTTCAAAGATCGTTGAAAGCAAATCAAAGTAAAGATCCGTTTTCTTTTTATCGCGTGCCTCAATGGCGGCGATCGCCGATTCCTGCAAAAACAGACCTTCTTCAAGCCCACCAATCAAAGGAGCGCTAAGCTCCTTCCAAGACGAGTCGCTTTGAGCCATCCATTTCAATCGCTCAATATGAGAAGCACGAATCGCCGTGATGGACCTAATCTCGGTCAAATATCGATTTTCCGTGTTTTGTCTGTAGAGCATTAAGAGCTCTTGCGAGCGCGCCCTCAAACGAGTTACTTCCATAATATGCTGAGCAACGTCGGAAGTGAGCGCTAATTTTTTACGGAAAATCGAGTAATCCGAATAAAAATTCCACGTTAAATAACTGAAAACCAATGCAATACCCAACAACAGTCCAACAAGTGGACTCAGCAAACGGGCTTGCAATGAAACGGGTTGTTTCGCCAAGTTCATTCGTAAGTGACCAACTGTGGTTCGATTTGACTTAGATAATCTCCTCGCATGATTTCTTTCAAGTCGGGCTCACCGAGATGCAAAAGCGAATTTTGAGATTCATACCATTTGGCTTCTTCTTTAAGCATCGTCAGTAGCGTTGAGCTCAATCCCAAATGGATATTCATTTGGTCCCAAGCCAAGGGCGAAATGAAAAACCCCAGGGATGTCAGCTTCCGGTCGACAATTTCACGGGCTTCTCGCTGGTGATTGTCATAAAAATCCCGAGCACGCATCAAAGCCCGAAGTACAGCGACCACTGTTTCCTTCTGACTTTCGAGATTGTCCCTAAGGCCTGTCAGCATCGAAAGTTCCGAGTAAAAAGAAGAGCGCAGAAGCACAAACTGCTCTGGGTCTTTGGCCGTCGATTGGCTGACATAAGGTTGCCAAAGCGCCGCCGCATCGACGTTTCCATTGGCAAGATTTTCAACCGCCTCGGCAATGGACATTTTTTGAATTTGCACCTGATTGATATCAACCAAATGAGTTCTGAGAAAAAGACCCAGCAAAAATTCCGCATTGGTTTTGGATACGACAGCGATTTTCTTTCCCAGAAGATCTCCAGCATCATTGATTCCATGATCTTTTCTAGCAACAACAGCTGTATTCATTTCAGAGCTATGAACTTCGGTGAGAATCGACAGGCGATGACCCGCAAGCAGAGCGTGCATCGTCGGCGTCTCGAAAACGACAGCAAGGTCTGCTTGGCCCCGCAAAACCAGATCAAGACAATCGCGGCCCGTGGCCCGAAATTCAAATGAAGGGTCGACCCGTTCATCACGAAAAAAACCCTTGGCCTCGGCTAAGAGAACCAATGCGCTGCTTTGAAATCCAGGAACTGCAAAACGAATCCGATTTTGTGGCGCAGGATGACGTTGGGACCAAAGCGCTAAAAGCTGGGGACTACTCAATCCGGCAGCTAGCACCAGCCCGATGCCAAGGCTCAGCGCAATCCATTTCCAGGTTTGTCGAGTGAATCTCATTCGATTTGCCAACACGGACCCCATTCTTTGTATTTGTCCTAACTTTCTCATTCCAAGGAGGCAAGTATGAAGGCCTCGCAACAGAGCTCAACTCGGAAAAATGCAGATGGATTGATTTTCTAAAGAAAATCTTTATGAAAACTGATTTTTATTTTCGGTACTTGAATCGAAGAGATCGACTTCATCGCTAGAATAGAAACAACCCTAAGGCTTCACCCACCAGTACTCAAGGCCCAAGTCATACTTGAAGGTATCGGCTGGCCGGCCAATGCGATTTGAAACCGCGTAGAGACTGTACTTTTCATTGAACAAGAAAACATACGGAGCATCGTTGGCAATGCGCTCGTAAACCTTTCGAAGCAAAGCGATGCGCTTGTTGCGATCCATTTCCAAACGTCCCTGATCAATCAGCTTGTCGACTTCGGAAACTTTGTAGCGGACAAAATTCGATCCGCCTTTCACCGCACTGGACGAGTGCCACTGCAACTTGGGGTCGAAATCAATGCTGGTCGTCCAAGCCAAGGACATCGCCTCGAACTTGCCCTCGTCCAAAAGTTTCAGAAAAGAATTCCATTCCAGATACTTGATCTCCATGTCGATGCCGGCTTTTTTGAGATCTTCTTTGTAAAAGGTCAGATACTTTTCATACTCTTTGTTCGAATGAACCAAGGTGAATCGGAAATCTGTTTTCTTTCCGCCGATGGATTTTTCCAAGACACCATCTTTATCGGAATCCTTCCAGCCTTCTTTGGCCAGCATCTCTTGGGCCTTCTTCGGGTCAAACAGAATCGGCTTCACTTCCGGAGAGGCGTAATCTGAAAACGCATCCGTTGGGCCCGTTGCCAGAATCGAGAGATCATATCGAAACTGCTTGATCATCTCCTCCCGATTCATCAAATGAGCTAAGGCAATTCGGACTTCGCGATCCTTGAACAGCGGATTTTCCAGATTCCAGCCAACATAGCGATAGTTTTTTCCAACCTTGTTCTCGGCTTTCACCTTCAGAACCGACTTGTCCCAGTTTCCGCCTTCGGTTTTTTTCATGTACTGCTCGGGGCTGAGCTCGGCAAAATCGAGATCGCCTTTTTTTAGCTGATCGAGATAAACATTCTCATCGCGGATAAATTTGAAAACGATTGTCGAAAAATTGAACGAGCCTTTGAACTCTGAAAGACCGTTCGCAAAGAACTTTGGATACTTTTTCAGAACAATGCGATTTCCCTTTTCAAACTTTTCAACCTTATAAGGTCCCGAGCCCACAAGCTCTTTGGTCATCTTCTTGGATTTTTCAATGTCGGAATAAATGTGTTTCGGGATGATCATCAAACCCGCGACGATATCGAAATTCTGAAAGTAAGTGTCCCGGGTGTAGAATTTGACCTGCAAAGGATCGACGACTTCAACCTTGCTGATACCCTCAAAATACGGGCGGCGGTGTGCGGCCCCGTATTTCGGATCCATGATCGCCTCGAAAGAGAATTTCACATCTTCAGCGGTCAACGGCTGTCCGTCTTGGAAGGTCAGGTCCTTGCGCAGCCAGAAGGTGAAGACCTTGCCATCTTTCGAAATTTCCCATTTTTCGGCCAAGTAGGGACGCCATTCATAGGTCTCCCAGTTCTTGGTCAGCAAAGTGGCCATCGCAAAGGTGTGAATATTCTGAGCGTACTGATCAATCGCCGAAATCGGATGGATTGTCGGAGGCTCGGCCAGCATATGAACGTTGAATGTACCGCCCTGGGGTGCATCGGGGTTTCCCAAAGCCAGTGCCGGGATTGACGCGGAAGTCAGTCCCAAAGAAAGTGCGAGCGCAAGAACCACGACAGAGATGCGAATCATGAGAAGTTCTCCTGCATTTTGCCGTCCCAATTTCGATGAGATGGTGATAAAGATCAAGCACTTCGGCCAAAACCGCCACTTCGCGCAAAAGGAGAACGCCCTACAGGGGCGCTAGGAGACCAGCAATGACATATGATCCCTCACAAACCATCTCATCTGAATTCGGAATTTTCGGGATTCCTGTCGAGGAACAAAATGCCAAATTGATTTTGCTCCCCGTTCCTTGGGAAGTGACGACCTCTTACGGAAAAGGTGCCAGCCAAGGTCCTCGCATCATTCGCCAAGCTTCCGAGCAAATCGATCTCTTCGATCTGGAAACCGGCAAAGCTTACGAAGCTGGATATTTCATGCGCGAAATCCCGGCCGATCTGGAAGCCAAAAACAAAGTGATGAAGGCAAAGGCGCAAGAGCTGATTCACATGAAAACTCAGATGGTCGACAATGCGCCGCTGGAAAAGCATCTCTTGAGTGAAGTCAACGAGGCCTGCAACGAAATGACCGCTTGGGTGAACCAACAATCCAAGGCGATTTTGGCTCAGGGAAAATTGCTGGGCTTGGTTGGCGGTGATCACTCAAGTCCGCTTGGTGCTATCCGCGCCGTTGCAGAAAAAACCAAGGGTGATTTCGGTGTGCTTCACATCGATGCCCATGCGGATTTGCGAAAAGCTTATCAAGGCTTCCAGCAATCACACGCTTCGATCATGTACAATGTGATGACGGGCGAGCAACGCCCAAAGAAATTGGTTCAAGTCGGCATTCGCGATTTCTGCGAAGAGGAATACGATTTTATCCAGGACAAAAAGAACAACGTCCGAACTTTCTTTGATCTCGAGAACAAACGCCGTCAGCTGGAAGGCGAAACCTGGTCGAAGATCGCCAAAGAAATCGTCGCCGAGCTGCCTCAGCAAGTTTACATTTCATTCGATATTGACGGTTTGGATCCTGCCTTGTGCCCAAGCACCGGAACTCCGGTCGCGGGTGGTATGTCACTTAGCGAAGTGTTCTATCTTTTCCGCACGCTGGTTGAAAGCGGACGCAAGATTGTCGGCTTTGACGTGAATGAAGTGTCGTCGGGAGACCAAGAAGAAGCGGAATGGGACGGAAACGTCGGCGCCCGCGTTTTGTATAAACTTTGCGGCTGGGCCGTAAAGTCCAACCAATAAATCCAATAAAAAAAGCGCCTTTGGGCGCTTTCTAAATCAACAAAAGCGCCGTCGGCGCTTTTTATGAATCACTCTTCAATTTGTGATCGGATGAAGGCGGGATTAACCGCCTCGTGCGTATCGCTTTGTCATCGATTCGCGGATTTCAGCGCCTTCGATGCTCAGGCGAGTCCAAGGAATCGCACGCAGTCTTTCAGGCTCGATGAATTCTTCGGTCTCTTCGCAAATGCCGAAGCTGCCGTTTTCGATTCGCGCCAGGGCGCTTTCGATTTCCATCAATTGTGTTCGGAGTCTTTCATGAAGTGTCAGAAATTCGGCTTCTGCCAGGACGCGGACTGTTTGGTCGGCTTCGTCGCCCCCGCGATCGTCATTATGCAAATCGCTTCGAGCATCCTTCACGCGGTTCAATAGATCCGCTTTGGTCTGAAGTAGTTTTTGCCGGCATTCAGTCACGAGTGACTGTGAAATTTGAGACATCTTTCCCTCCTTAGATGGCCCCAGTTAGTCGGTAACTTCCTTACTTTTGTTGTCCTGCTAATTCCCTGCAGATCTCAAATTGGCTTCCGAATCACTTCAGAAATTTTGAGGTTCCATTTTGGAACTGGTACATTAAAAGAGCTTCGAACTTTGAAGGCAACAAAAATCTTACACGACCTTAAACATATTCAACTGCTTGAATCTCCTAACACTTCACTAACTTGATCACGACAATCCGTGATTTTCCCTCTG
>CBIHPB010000109.1:0-10807 GCA_966211485.1 uncultured Bdellovibrio sp. | reverse complement strand
AAATTTTGTGACTTTCAGAATCGGGTAGGTCGAAAGATTGAGCCGGATTTTATTTCCCGAGACATCGCCACCTTGGCTGAACTGCGCATAAGTGCTGGGCTCGAAAGCGCCGTGCGATCCATCGCCGACATCGAAGGGCTTTGGTGCAACAGCGGTGGCGCCGTGGTAGTTGATGACTTCCAGTGAGGGATGAATTTTTCCGAGCTCTTGGTTCCAAATGGCCGTGCCGGATTCAAACTGGGTGCGCGAGGCAAAGTTCTCCGAAAGGTCGGTGGCCTTCACCGAGATTGACAGAAAAAGCGTGAGAATAAGAAAACAGCATCGCCATTTCATACCTATCTCTTTTCGGAACAATCGAATGGGCCCAAGAGTCGAGTCCAGCAAAATTCAACAATGGATCAGAGCACATATCCGAACTTTTCGATCGCTTCCGAGCAACCCCTCGACCTTTGGTCCGGCCGAGGGATAAATATCAAATTACGCTTATCGGTTCGTACGAGCGGTCTGAACCGGTCCGACATATGGATTACCGGCCGCATCTTTGCCTGAAACCTGAATCGAATACATCGTGTTCGACGACAGGCCTGTCAGTTTGATGCTGTAAGTGGTGGCTGTTGTCGTGGTCTCGACCGTCGCCTGATTCAAGGCCGTGCCCACACCGTAAGTCACCTTACCAGTGCCAGGTTCATTCAAGAACCAGGTCACTGTGATCGAGTTCGTGGTTGTCGTCGTCGTGAAGCTTGTGATCGTTGGAGCTGTCGAATCCACTGTCCAAGATTTCGATGAGCCCGCAGACTCCATCACGCCAAATTGATCGATCGCTTTCACAGTGAACGTGTGGTTGCCATCAGGCAAGTTCGAGTAGTTCATCGGTGACGAGCATGACGTAAAGGCCGCACCATCGCGCGAGCACACATAGCCGGAAACTGGCTGGTTGGCGCTGAAGGTGATGCTCATATTTTTCGAATTCGTCAGGCTTCCCGAAGGATTGCTTCCTGTGATCGTCGACTGAATTGGCGGATAGACGGTGAAGCTGTAGCTTGCGCCGACTGGATCTACGTTGCCGGCCGCATCGACCGCTTTGGCGACGAAGCTGTGATTGCCGGCGGACAATCCTGTGTATGAGATTGGATTGTTGCAAGATTGGAATGACGATCCATCGATCGAGCAGATGTAGCTGACACCGGATTCATCCGAGCTCAATGTGAAGGTGATCGCGCTTCCAGATTGGTTGTTCGCTTGAGCCGTGCTTGGAGCGCGGGTATCAACCGACCACGAATCTGATGTCTGAGATTTGTTTCCGGCCAAGTCAGTGGCGCGAACCAACAGAATGTGATCGCCATCGGCCAAACCGGCGTAGGCTTTTGGACTTTGACAAGGCTCGTATCCCGCTTCATCCAAAGCGCACTCGAAAGTGGCATCTTCTGAAGCCGAGAATTGGAACGAACGTGCATCCACATTGATCAGACTTCCACCGTTCGGAATCAAAGTGATTTGTGGTGCGACGGTGTCGATGACAAAGCTGTGCTCGATGGTATTCGATAAGTTTCCAGCCGAGTCATAACCCGAAACGGAAACGGTGTAAGAGCCATCAGCCAAGGCATCCAAGCCGATCGGATTGCCGGTGGCACCCAGTGGAGCGCCATTCAATGAAACCGACCATGACATGTTCTCTGAGAAAGCCAATTGGAAGCTGATGCCGTTTGAGTTGAGGTAAGTCGCGTTCGACGGCAAGATTGAAGCAAAGCTGATCATCGGAGCTGTCATATCGACATCCCACTGAGCAGAGATCGCGGAACCTTGGTTGCCGACGGCATCCACACCCCAGACTGACAACTGGTGGTGACCGTCACCACCGAACGAGCCTGCGAATGGTGACGAACAAGCGACAGCGGCGTTGTTGTCCAATTGGCAGAACGCCTGGCCCGATTCGCTCATAAAGAATTCAACCGAGAAGCCGGCAGAATTTGTCAGACCTTGTTGTGGGTTCATTGCACCGAAGGAAACTTGTGGTGCTGTATAGTCTTGGCTCCATGAGGTGCTGACTGACGAGCCGACATTTCCGGCCAAATCAACAGCGCGAACTTCGAAATGGTGCGAGCCTTCGCTCAGCTGATCCAATGTGATCGGTGATTCGCAAGCGGCAAAGCCTGAATCGTCCACCGAGCATTCAAAGTTTGAAGTTTCGTTTGCCGAGAACGCGATGGTGCGGCTTGGGTTGCGGCTTTCGGATTCATTTGGCTCGATCGAAGCGATGCTGGCCACTGGCGGAGTCAAATCCACCGACCATTGATAAATCGCCGGCTGTCCGCTGACGTTTCCGACCTTATCAATCGCGCTGACCGAGAAGGTGTGCAAGCCTTCGCCGACCACATAAGTCGCAGGGGAAGCGCAAGCGGCTGAGGTCGAGCCATCCAGGCTGCAACGGAATGTTCCCGGTTTTGAAGAAACGAATTGGAAAGTGATCGAAACGTTGTTCGTCAAGCTTGGCAAATCAGCCAGGTTCGTGATGCGAACTGTTGGCGGCACGCTGTCGACCGACCAATTGAAGACAGTCGGTTCGCCCGCGACCGCTCCGCGTGGAGTGACGGCGTAGACTTGGAAGCTGTGCTCGCCATTTGCCAGACCTGCGAATGTCGAAGGTGACTGACATTTTTCGAAGGCAGCTTGATCCAATGAACACCAGTAAGTGCCATCGGTGAATTCGCTTGAGAAATTAATCAACATCGACGTTGAAGCGGTCGGTGATTGAGCCGGAGTCGTGGAATCAATATGAACTTGATACTTTGACAGATCTTCAGGCGGCAACGTGGTCGTTGTCGTCGTGGTGGTCGTCGTAGTTGTCGTTGTCGGAGGCGGCGGTAATGTTGTTGTGGTTGTCGAAGTCGTGGTCGACGTTGTTGTTGAAGTCGTTGTACTTGTTGTGCTGGTGGTTGTTGTCGTTGTTACAGGCGGCAACGTTGTCGACGTGGTTGTGCTGCTAGTTGTAGTTGTGGTGGTCGTTGTCGTTGTCGTGGTCGGAGTTGGGCCACAAGCGACGAAAGCTTTTCCTTTGAAGGTGACTTTGGCTTCGACGATTTGGGCATGTTTTCCCAAAACAGTGATACGCAAAAGACCTTGGTTTCGTTTCAAGCGCAACAACAGGCGATCGAAAGGCTCGATACCGTTCATCAATAGGTGCTGCAGTTTAAAGCGCGAGCAGGATTGTCCGTTTGGTTTCAGCAAGTGTGACAGGTTCGCAGCTGAATCCCAGCCGCCGGGCTGAGAGGCTTTGATACCGTTCATCGCCAGGGTCAAAGTTTCCTGCTGCTTCTTTTTGTCTTTGTAAGTGATTTCAAGATCCACATCTTCCAGCCAGAATCCATATTGGCTTTTCAGGAAATTCAACTGACCGATGTCCACGTACACGTGGTGGCCTTTGATTTTCGCGGCCAGAACTGTCTCATTGAAAGGCACTGTGCAAGAACCGGGGGGAGGTGTTGGTACCGGCACGACGTGAGAGGGTTTGCGGATTTTATGGTGCAAGCGATGGATCAAGTGCGAGTGCGCGGCCTGCACGATGGTTTTCAGATCTTGCGCGGCTGATTTGGCATTGCTTTTCGAATCGTTTGAGTTGGATTGGGAATTGGTGGCTGAGTTGGACTGTTGGGCGGCAACTGGATTGGATTTCGGGGCTTCGGTCTTACTTGTCGAAACTTCGTTTTTTGCACTCGAAAATTCAGCCGGAATTGTCAACAGTCCGACTAAAATCGTTGAGCCTATAACCCGATGAAATGTCGAAACTTTGCCCATAAAACCCCCAACTTTCTGCCAGCCAACTTCAGGTCCTGGTGCTTCCAATATTTTAGCACTTCTTTCGTCTAGTTTCTGTGAATCGCGATCCCAGTTTGAGAAACCAGAGTTTTCCTTTTTAGTTCAACCTATTAACACTATCGGAATACTATTTAATAATGAGAAGGCTCGTTTTGAGAGGTGTGGGATGAAAAAGTTGTTTTATTTTGGGACGTTTTTGTTGATGGCTTGGCCTCTTGTCGGATTTGCGCAGTCCAACGGCTCGGGCCTATCGATTGAAGCTTCGCTGTTTCCGGTGCTGGTCAATCGCAATGACACTCGCAGTGTGACGACCGATCCAGGTGTTGCGACCGAATCGGGATTTGGCTACGACACGCGAACGACGATTGGGTACACGTTTTCCAATCGCAATTGGTTGGTGGGCTTTACCTACAATCTGTACAATTTGAAAACCAAGCGCTCGTTTGTGGAAGGCGGGGATTCGGGTTTGGATGAGACCACCGAAAATACGCAGTGGGGTCCAACGATCGGATGGCTGCCGGGAAACTGGCGATTGCTATTGACGTATTTTACCTCTGGCAAAAAGACCATTCACACGATCAACGACGACAACACGGGCACAACAGGTGACGTGACGATCACAAACACAAATGTCAGCGGCTTTCAATTTTCAGGCGGATACACGTTCTATATCACACCCACTTTTGGAATGGGCCCAGCCTTGATTTATCGAAGTCTCACATACTCGAAGCAAAGCAAAGTGAACGCTTTGAACTCGATCGAAAACTACGAGGACGTTTCGCTGGCCAGCGCGCATGTCGAGTCGACCTTCGATGCGTTTTTGTCTCTGATATTTGAGTTCTAATTTTTCACTGCCACGTGGCAGTGGAGGTGCTCTCCACCAAATTTTGTTTCAATCTGAGACAATTCCCGCTTTGAGACACGGATTCTGCGAAACTGATTCGGTTTTGTGAATCTGGCGCCGGCTTTGGCGAACAAGAGTAAAATAGAAGGTAGACCTGGACCGGAGGTAGATTATGCAAATGATCCAAATACCGGACTGCCAGCGCTTCTCAGCGCCGCCCTAGAATTTCGCTCACGCGCCTAGAGGGGCGGCCCCAATCACAATCACCTGACGCAGCTCCGAATGAACTGGACCTAAGAATGTCCGGCAAAGCTGGACCTTTGTCGGTTCAGTAAGGCCCGCTATCTGTCGAAAAAAGAACTGGAAAAGTGTGAGGAATTTTATGAAGGTCGCATTTTCGATTCGATATAAATTTCTAGGTGTTATGAGCTTGCTGCTGGCCACATGTGTCTGCATTTATCTGGCCATTGCGGTGCAGGTGTTTAAGTCGGATAAGACCGAGCTCGTTTACGACCTCAACCGTTCGCAGGTGTCGAATCTGGCCAGCGAGTTGGACGCGCAGTTGGATGGCGTCTCGGATAAATTCAAACTTTTTGCGATTTTGTCGGGTGGTTCGCAGGCGCAGTGGATGGGTGATCTTTTCACCAAAGAATCTGACGTGGTTTTTGTTTCGTTGTCGAAGAAAAATGGCGGCGAAGTCATTCGCAAATATGAAAATAAAAGTTTCCGAGAAACCTACGGTCTTTCGGACGAATACTTTGACAAGGAAATGGTCAAAGACCGCGCGATTCCTTACACCGCGATTCTGAAGAATGGCGACGCGATCTGGAATGCTTCGACGGAAAATGGTCCACCATTGATTGGCTTTGGTCGCAGTGTGGTTGTTGAAAACGGAAACGGAGTGGCGGTCGATCAAATGGCCGTCGTCGGTTACATCAAGGTCGATCGCATTCTGAAATCTCTGTCGCTGGTGAAGCTCAGCGAGATCACCGTAGCCAATTCCGATGGCGAAATTCTGGTGCATCCGGATTTGCGAACTTTGAAAGAGAAGACGTTGCTGGTCACAAGCCCATTGTTTCAAGCGGCGATGGATGGAAAAACCAAAACCAGCGTGATGAGCTTTGATCAAAAAGGTCACAAGGTTTTGGGTGCGTTCTCACGCTCACACGGTGGCAAAGTCGTTGTGATGGCTCAGGCTTCGGAATCGAAAGCTTTCGGAGCGGTCACGGATCTGGTCGAGCGGTCTTTGATTTTCTCTTTGATCGTCATGACAGCGGCATTCTTAGCAGCGGTTTTGCTCTCGAGAAGTTTGACTTCTCCGCTGGCGGCCTTGGTTGATCGTATGGATTTGGTTTCGCAAGGTGATTTGACGACGCAGATTAAAATTGCGACACGAGACGAGACCGGAGTTCTGGCCGGCAGCTTCAATAAGATGATCACTGACCTTAAGCAATCGCGCGATCAGTTGGAAGAAATCAACCGAGACTTGGATCAAAAAGTGAAAGATCGCACTCGTCAGTTGGAAGAACAAAACCATGCGGTGAAAGAAGCGCAGGAAGCTTTGATCCGCACCACGCGATTGGCGTCGGCCGGTGAAGTGGCGGGGCGAGCAGCGCACGAAGTTTTGAATCCGCTGACAAGTCTTCTGACCCGTGTGGGAATTATGGAGCGAAAAATTAAATCCGAAATGCAGCCACAGCTGCAGCTGCTGGGTGATATTTCGACGGCTTGGGATAAGGACTATCAAGAAGGTGGTTTTGACAAATTGGTTTCCACTTGGAAGCAGCCTTCGCAGGTGAATGCCGGATGGAGTTTGTGGCAAGAGGATATGGATAATATCCAGGGTCTGCAAACGGGATTTGGAACTCAGTTTTCGGCATTGCATTTGGACACGCAATTCCTGATGAAGGAAGGGGCGCGGATTAATAAGATCATCAACGGCATGAGAAAGCTTGCGAATATTCGCTCGGACAAGCGGACGCATTCGACGCATGAGATTTTGAAAGATTGCTGTCATATTATGGCCGATCTTTTCGAGCAGCGTGGATACAAAGTCGTGCAAGAGTTCCATGCCGATCGCGATCAAATCCTGGTCGATCGGGACGAGGTCGTGCAGGCGATCACGAATATGATGCGAAATTCTTTGCAGGCCATGCACGAAGCGGAAATTCAAAAAGGATTGCACGGGACTTTGAGACTGGTGACAGCTCAGGTGGACGGGCAGATTCAGATTTATATCGAGGATACGGGTGTGGGAATTCAAACGGAAAATCAAGCTCGGTTATTTGAAAGTCAATTTACGACGAAATCGCCTGATGAAGGGACCGGCATCGGTCTGGGTATTAGCCGCCGATTTATCCGCGGCAGCGGTGGAGAAATTGAATTCGTGTCTTCGGTTCCATTCGAGAAAACCGTCTTCCGCATTCGCTTGCCGATTGTCGAAGCGTCAGGAAAGGGGGCTGCAGCATGAGTCAAACTTCAAAAACCCTGAAGCCTGAAATGAAAGTTCATTCCCGTCCACAGCCCGAGACGAATCGTCGCATCCTCGTGGTCGACGATGAAGTGGCAATTGCCGAAGGCATTCGTGCATTGCTGTCGCCAAGTGGGGATAACGTGGTTCCATTCCGTCGCTCCAGCCGCAGTGGCGGTGCCGCAGCGGCAGCTCCGGCGGCCGGGGCGCCAATGCCAAATGGTAGTGGAACAGCAGGCGCTGGTGGAAATTCACTGCCAAATGGAAGTGCGGTTGGACCGATTTCTTATGAGATCACGGTGGTCAACAATCCGCATGCGGCGTTGGCGGCTGTGAAGCAGTCGCTGGTCGATGGGCGTCCGTTTGCCATGGGATTTTTTGACGTTTTGTTGGGTGCGGATATCGACGGTATCGAGCTGGTGAAGCAGGTTCAAAATTTGGATTCGCAGATCTATGCCGTTTTCGTGACCGCGTATCAGGATCGCAGTGTCGATTCGATCAATGAATTCCTAGGCGCTGACAAATCCGAGCGCTGGGATTATATCAACAAACCGTTCACTGATGGCGAAATCATCCAAAAAGCGCGTAACATAACGACTCTTTGGAATTTGCAGCGCATGAAAGAGTGGCAGGAAGAGCAGTTGAACGATGCTCAGCGGTTGTTGTTCCAAAACGAGCGCGCGAATACAGTGGCGGCTGTCGGTCGCAGTGTGGCTCACGAATTTGGAAATTTATTGATGCAGATTGTGGGTCATTCGGAATTAGCGCTTTTGAAAAACGATCCGCAGCGCATGAAAGAGGCTCTTGAAACTATTCTGAAAGCTTCGGACACGGCCGGCAATGTGCTTGAGCGATTTAAGAAGCTGGCGCAGGGCGGGCAGACGGTCAGCGAACATCGCTTGCTGAATCTGGCTCATCCAGTGGATGAAGCGCTGGAGCTGATGGGTTATAATTTTAAGAAAAATAATATCAAAGTGGTGAAGACAAAAATGGAACAGGTCCTGCTGGAGGCGAATAAGCATTCGCTGGTGCAGGTGTTCATGAATGTGTTTATCAATGCCATGCATGCGATGCCACAGGGCGGACAGATTGATCTGTCCGTCGAGAAGTTGGATGCGGATCATATCATGGTGAAAATCCGTGACCATGGCTCGGGGATCCCGACCGAGCTTTTGGAAAAAGTGACCGAGCCTTTGTTTACGACAAAGGGATCGGGCGGTTCGGGGCTGGGTCTTGCGATCTGCAAAGAGATCATCGAGATCGAGCACAGTGGTGAATTTTTGATTGAGAATCATCAAGAAAAAGGTGTTGTCGTGACCCTGAAATTGCCAACAAGGCAAGAGGAGGTAGACCATGACAGCCGCTAAAACGCCGATGCTCAAGATCGAAAGGCTGACCGTCTTGGTGGTCGATGACGATGACGTGATCCGAAAGATCATCATCGAGCATCTGATGTCCTTCGGGTTCAAGAATTTCCTGGAAGCGAAGGATGGGGCCGAGGCTTTCCGCCATGTGGTCGATCAAATCCAGCGCATTGATTTGATTATTTCCGACTGGGAAATGCCCCGCACGGACGGACTGACGTTCCTGCGCGCCGTGCGTGCTCACAAGCACCGAACGGATACGCCGTTTATCATGGTGACTTCGCAGCAAACTGACGAGCGCATGAAGATCTCAAACGCCAAGAAACACCATGTGGATTCCTATATCGTGAAGCCATTCCGTGGCGATACCCTGCGCGAAAAGGTTTTCCAGGTTTTGTTTGCTTGGGAAGAACGCAATCGTGGTAAGGGCGAGGCCTCTTAGCCTCAACTTGGAGCCTCGTTCTCTGGTCTATATCTGGCGAAGCAAAGACGCGGCCATTTAGAAATTTATATTGCACAGAGTCTGGCGGGCCGGCTTCGGCTTTGCAGTTGCGCTTTGTGACCAAATAAATAATATTCTAAACTAAATATATGTTTATAGCGACCGAGGGAAGACGATGAGCGCACAAGCCAAAGATGTCGGTGGAAAATCTCCAATAAAGGAATTGACAATTGACGAACGTGAAATCGAGAGACGAAAAAAGTTTATCGACTTTCAGTCGGATGACCTGAAGCGGGTTCATGCCATTCGCGATATTATCGCAAATCATGCGGACGAGTTCACCAAGCGATTTTTTGACCATCTTTCAACTTTTCCTGAGGCCAAGGGTTTGTTCTCGCCCGCCATTTTGGAAGATGCAAAACGATTGAAAAAGGAACATTTGATCGCCATGTCAGCTGGTGAGTATGGAACTCATTATGTCGATCAGCGCCTGAAGCTGGGGCGTCTGTATAGCCGGGCCGGTTTGGAGGCGAAAGTTTTCTTGGGTGCATTTCATTATCTCATGCAATCGATTGGCGAAAAGATCATGGTGGAATTCAAGGGGGCTTCGCAGGAGGCTTTCAAGGATTTTTTGGCTCTCAAAAAAATTGCCTTCTTTGATCTGGGGCTGATTGTCGACGCGATTATTTTCGAGCGAGAGAAGACCATTCGCCAGCAACAAGAGGCGATTCGAGAACTTTCGACGCCGGTCCTTCAATTGCGGGACCGCCTCTTGATTCTTCCCATCGTTGGAATGATTGACACCTATCGGGCGAAGCTTTTGACCGAAAATCTTCTGCGCGCGATTCGAAACAATCGGGCCAAGGTCGTCGTCATTGATATTACAGGAGTAGCCGCCGTCGATTCAAAGGTTGCCAATCATTTGGTTCAGACCGTGGCCGCTTCAAAATTGATGGGTGCTCACGTCATTGTGACGGGCCTTTCGGCCGATGTTGCGATGGCATTGGTCGCACTTGGTATCGAGCTCTCCAAGCTCAACACAGTCGGAGATCTGCAAGGAGGTCTCGAAGAGGCCGAAAGAATCTTGGGTTCTTTGCAGTCGAACCGGGACTCTTATTCACCTTCACCATGGGCGTCGCGCTTGTCGCCAAAGCCAAACGGACGCGATATTGCCAACGGATTTGGTGAGTGATCCATGCAGGTTCCTGTTTTGAAACAAGGCCGCTTTCTCATTGCAACGGTTCAGATTTCATTGACGGATCAGGGGTTGAAGCGGCTGCAAGAAGATCTTTCCCATAAAGTCGGTCTTTACCGGTCTCAAGGCGTGATTATTGATGTCACGGCCTTGGATGTGATTGATTCGTTCGCCGCTCGCACCTTGCGGGGGATCGCCGAAATGACCAAGTTGCGCGGAGCAGAGCTTGTGATCGTCGGAATTCAGCCCGACGTGGCATTTTCGATGGTGCAAATGGGATTGTCTTTGAAAGGAGCCGGAACCGCCCTGGATCTCGAAGAGGGGCTGGAACTTTTGGGCCAGACATTGAAGGAAAATCAGTATCGTGTCGAGTGAATCAAGAGTCATCATTGGTCACGAGGCCGACATCGTCACCGCTCGCCAGAGAGGACGGGAAATGGCGAAGGAGGCCGGTTTTACCGGTAGCGATCTCACGCTGATTGCGACAGCCATTTCCGAATTGGCTCGAAACATCATCGTCTACGCCGAGCGAGGAGAGGTCATTCTGAATCTTGCCTCTGAAAATGGCCGGAGCGGGATTGTTGTGATCGCTCAAGATGAAGGCCCTGGAATTCCGAACATCGAGCAAGCGATGCAAGATGGATATTCAACCGGAAACAGTCTTGGGCTTGGGCTTCCG
>CBIHPB010000108.1:0-10850 GCA_966211485.1 uncultured Bdellovibrio sp. | reverse complement strand
GCAATGACCGCAGCCGATATCAAAAGGAATCACGATTTTGTCGCCGACTTTGATTTTTTGAACGGCAGGCCCGACTTCGACGACTTCGCCCATGGTTTCATGCCCAAGAATGTCTCCTTTTTCCATGGATGGAATCACGCCGTTGTAAAGGTGAAGATCCGATCCGCAGATGGCGGCTGTCGTGACTTTGACGATGGCGTCGTGGGGATTGAGAATACGGGGGTTGTGAACCGATTTAACGGCAACTTCGTGTTTGCCTTGCCAGCACAGAGCTTTCATAGGTCCTCCAAATCATTTAGTGCAGAGTATGTATTTCTTCCGAGTCCTCGTCCCGGCCTGAAGGCTGACCTTCGGTCGTCGGAATCTCACCGGTCTCGAGATAAGCTTTTAGACGGCGCAGATTGGTCAGCGTGAGATTGTAGGGATCTTCGCCTGTCACCTTGCCGGCAAGCTCGCTGACTTTTCCTCCGGGAATATGGGTGCTCATCGCCAAGCGGACAATCGTGCCGCGACCGGCAGGAGCATCCTCGAACCAGACCGAGCCAATCGTTTTCACTGACGAGCCCTCCAGGCTTTTCCAGGCGATCATTCTGTTGGGAATTTCTTCCGTGATCTCGGCTTCCCATTCGAAATCCATTCCGGACTTGAGATGAATTTTCCAGCGCGAGCGGGTTTCTGAAATTTGCTCGACATCGGTGAGGTCTTTCATAAAGACCGGCAGATTTTCAAAATTTCGCCAGAAGTGATAGACATCAGATACGGGCTTGCCAATCGTCACTGAAAACTGGTCGGGCTCGGCCTTGGTTGTATGAGTCCGAGCTTGCAATGTTTCGACAGCCTCGGTGGCTGGATCGACAGCCGGATTGCGGGACGTTTCCATGATTTCTCCTTATTTAGTGAGTGGAACGCTGCTCTTGGATGTCTTTTTCATGCGGAGCATCCTCGCCGCCCTGAGCTTCATATTTGGATTTCAGCTGAACATAGCGAAGCCCCAGTTTGGCGCGCTCTTCGACGTCGGAATGCTTTCGGAATTCAGGGAAAAGTTCTTCTTCTTCCTCTTCAAGATGATGTTCGACAAGTTCAGCCAACACTTTGACCCGAGCCGACCAAAGGTCTTCGTTCTTATCCGTTCGTTTAATCTCCTCGATCATCTGGTCGGCCAAGCCATGTTCGACTTCGCCTTCAAAGCCTTCTTGCGAAAGGTCGTCATCGTCTTTCAGAAAGTGATAGAGACTTTCTTCCTCGGGCTTAGCATGGATAACCAATAACGGAGCAAATTCCTCGAAGGCTGCAGATCTTTCCAGTACAGACTTGTCTGGATCTTTCATCACCTCGATCAATTCTTTGAGAGGTTTGTGGTCTGTTAAAATCAGCTTGATGATATCTGACTGAGCTTGAATGGATTTTTTCGTTGTTGGTTTTGCCTCGGTGTTTTTTCGCATGTGTTCACTCCTGATCAGGTTGGTTTTTGGCAATTGGGTTTCATGTCAGCAAGAAGGGTGCTCGCTTGAGCCGACAGATTTTTTATCCTTGGGGGACAAATCGCATATCAGCGGGTCAGAAAAGGATTTTTCCATCGAGGCATTTCGCACAAAAAAATTTGTACTGGAAGATGAAGGATCTGCGCCGCGGACCCGAATTTGCTGGACACTGAAGATATGTGGCAGATGTCGACTTCCGTCATCGAAACGATCTCCCGCGCCGCCGTGATTTATGGTGGCTTGATGATTCTTTTTCGTTTCGCTGGAAAAAAGCAAATGGGTGAAATGTCGGCATTTGATCTGGTTCTTCTGCTGATCATCAGTGAATCTGTAAGTTCAAGTCTGAACGCCCAGGACACCTCTCTGACGACGGGATTGCTGTCAGCCGCCACTTTGATTTTGATTGGCTACTTCTTGGATGCCATTGCCTACAAGTCGAAAAAAATGGAAAAACTGATGGAGGGCGAGGCGAAACTTATTTTTGCCAATGGCAAAATCCGCAAAAATATTTTAGCCAAAGAGCGAATCACCGAGGATGAGCTGCATGAAACCATGCGTGCGCACGGAATTCCCAGCCTCCAGCACATCCGCTATGCTGTCCTGGAATCGAATGGCACGATCTCGTTCATTCGCAAAGAGCCACACAAAGCTCAAATGCAAATGGATGCCGGAGCCGAATCAGAGCTTGGCCATTAGCGAAGCTTGACCATGAATTAAGATCCGATAACGAGATTGACTTGAGTGTTGCTTACTGACGCAGTAGATTGAGGCCGTCATGACAGCAACAGCTTCCCTTTCCAGTATTCAAAGCGAATTGCAAAAGCGAAATCCGCAGACGAAGGTTCTCGCCGTTTCCAAATTTCAGCCAGAAAACAAAATCCGCGAACTCTTCGAGCAGGGCCAGCGACTGTTTGCTGAAAACTACGCACAGGAAGCTTTGGAAAAACAAAATGCTCTTCGCGATCTTTCCATCGAGTGGCATTTCATCGGGCATCTGCAAAAAAATAAAGTGAAACTGATCGCCGGAAAATTTTCGCTGATTCATTCCGTCGATTCTTTGGAGCTGGCGCAAGCGATCGACAAAAAGTCTGGTGAGCTTGGCATCCGCCAAAAAATTTTGCTGCAATTGAATTTGGCCGGGGAAGAAACCAAGGGCGGCTTCAGCGAAAACGAATTCGCGAAAGTCGCGGCCGAGCTGGCGCAATTGAAATCCGTGGAAATCGCCGGGCTGATGACCATGCCGCCTTTATATGAAGATCCGGAAAAGACCAGGCCTTATTTCAAAAAACTTTCTAATATGCGCGATCAGTTTTCCTCGCTGCTTCCAGACTTGAAGCTTCTCTCCATGGGCACAAGCTCGGATTATCTCGTCGCCGCCGAAGAGGGTGCCAGCCTCGTTCGTCTTGGCACAATCTTGTTCGGTGATCGTCCTGCGAAATAGAATATTCGCACTTGCAAACTAGACCTTGAAAATGAAACAATAATTTTGTGCTTATTTCGTTGATCTCTCGAATTCAGCCGTCTCCTCTGGACCCGATGTCTGAACCTGTTGGTGCCAGCCATCCTGTCGCAGAGAAAACTTCAGCTCCCAATCAAAATTTCAAATCTGCAAAAAAGGCAGGGCCTTTCGTGGAAATACATTACAAAGTCGGTTTTATTGGCGTGGGCAATATGGCGCAAGCCATGATCAAAGGGCTCACTGAAAGCAAAGTGATTAATCCCAAGTTGATCTATGGAACCAACCGCTCGGAAGGAAAGCTGCAAAAGGCCGCCGATTTTTTCGGTATTCACGCCTGCGCGAACAATGAAGAGCTGGTGGATTCCTGCGACGTGATCATCCTGTCGACGAAGCCTCAGGACATGGCCGCGGCCATCGACCCGATCGCTTCGTCCTTCCGCGAAGGTCAGATCGTGATCAGCCTTGCCGCCGGTATCACGCTTCATACTCTCGAGAAAAAACTTCCGCAGTGCCGGATCGTTCGCTTGATGCCAAACACTCCAGCTCTCATCCAACGTGGCATGTTCGGTTACGTCACGGCTCATGATGATGACGAGGCCTTGGATGTTCTGGTCGAAGATATTTGCCAGCCACTGGGTTCCGTTTTGAAGATGGCCGATGAAGAGCAATTCGAAGCTTTCACCGTTTCTTGCGCTGGCGGCACCGGTTTCGTCTACGAATTGATGATGTACTGGCAGGATTGGATCGAAGAGCGCGGCTTTGAACCCGAAGACGCCCGAAAAATGGTGGTCGAAACTTTCCTTGGAGCTGCCCTGCTGGCGGCTCAAAGCAAGGACACCGCACTTGAAGAATTGCAGAATAAAGTGACTTCGAAAAAAGGCATCACGGCAGCTGGACTTCAGTCCATGCGCGAGCTGGAAATCGAGCGCACTCTCCGCTATTCCTTCGAAAAAGCGGCCCTGCGAAACCAAGAACTTGCGAAGCAAGAGTGAAAACTCGTATCCTAATAGAGATCTGATTTCATTGTCGCACTGAAGGCGCAGATGATAACTGCTTCGAAAGTGCGCATTTATGCTACCAAGGAGGGAAGCAATGAAGATCACTCCGATTGATATCGCTCACAAAAATTTCAATAAGAAAATGTTCGGCCTGGATGAGGCCGAAGTGAACGATTTTCTGCAACAAGTCGCCAATCAAATGGAAGAGCTGATCCACGAACGCAATGCCTTGAAAGAGCTGGTGCGCGAGAAGGAAATGCACTTGAACGACCACAAAGAGCGCGACCACGTTCTGAAAACAACAATTTCAACAGCCAGCCAGATGGCCGACCGTTTCCGTTCAGATGCTGAACGCGAAGCGCGCCTGATCATCAACGATGCTCAACAAAAAGCCGAAATGATCACCCGCGATTCACGCGACTCTCTGAAAAAAGCTTACCAAGAGATCTCGGACCTCAAGCGCATGCGCCTGCAATTCGAAGCGAACCTGAAAGCTTTGGCTCAGGCGCACCTGACTTTGGTCGAGCAAGGTGAGAAATTCATGCCTTCGATCGGCCTGCCAAACGCCAGCATCGAAAACGACGGCCAGCAAACAGCAACAGCTGCCAACAAGTCCGCTGCTATTTCGCCACTATCAATCGGTTGATGCTGACATCGGCCACTGATCCAGCAATCGACCAACAGAAATAAAAAATGATCAAACAAGTGGATGAGGGAGTGGAAATCTCCCTCTACATCCAACCCGGTGCCTCGAAATCCGATCTCGCCGGAATTCATAATGGCCAAATCAAATTGAAAATCAAAGCTCCGCCTGTGGATGGCAAAGCCAATGAGGCTGTCGTTGAATTTTTGAGCGAAATCCTTGGTACGGCCAAGCGGAACATCCAAATTCTCAAAGGGGAGAAATCCCGTGAGAAGAAGGTGTTGGTTGCTGGGTTTACAGTCGATCTGGTTAAGGAGAAGCTGAAACTCTAAAGCGGAAAAAGAAAATACCTTGGATTGTAAGATATTGAATTTACTATATTTTCTCATGTTGAGTTAATTGGATGAATAACTTTTAATTCGGCTTTCAGGGGTTTTTTAATCCCCTCCTGTAATCTTGAAAGCAGGAGGATTTATGAAATCCAAAATTTTAGTTCTGATCCTGAGCACCTTCACAATGAGCCAAGTGTTCGCTGCTGGAGAACAAGTCATTGCCGACAAAGAATCGGTCAATGCTTCCTGCTCGACGGACGCACAGACAGCCGGATGCGGGAATGAAAAAGTCGGATACGGGCTTTTGAAATGCCTGCACGAGTACAAGAAATCCCACAAAGACTTCAAATTTTCAGAAGGTTGCAAGACTTCAATGACCAAACTGAAAACAGACCGCAAAGAAGCAAAGGCTGAAAAAGCAGCCGAGAAAGATGCAAAAGCTGCTGTCCCAACAGAAAAGAAATAAGCAAATATTTTTCGATTTGCCCCTCTCCAAATCCCTTGGCGGGCCTCCCGCCGAGGGATTTTTCTGTGGGCTACTGACCAGCCTTCATCTCAGTCAGAATTTCCTGCCACCCGCCCAAAACAAAGTAGATATTCAAATATCCAGCATCAGCCAGAGACTGCGCCAACTTTTTCGCTTGCTCGCCCGTCTGATCCAAAACAACAACCGGATCTTCTTTGCGAGCTTTGCGTTCATCCAAAGCTGTTTGCGCATGTGGCAGTTCCAGTTTTTCCAAAATCAGTGAGAAATTTCGGAGATGCATTTTCTCCATCACGCCGTAAACGGACTCTACATCCATGTCGGGTCGTAGAAGAAAAAAGGGCACACGTCCCTTCACCAGATTGTCGAATTGAAAAAAGCCAAGTGGAAGTGCCTGGTTCATGCGGTTTTCTCTCGTAAAGCCTGATTCGGCAAGATTGCAAAATTAGAAATCACAATCAACAAAGCCATCGCCGCCAAAAATCCACCAGTCAAAAATGGCGAGCCCATGCTAACATGTTGGTACAACCAACCACCTGCCGCCGGCCCAATGATCCGACCCAGCGAAGCCGTACCTTGAGTCGTCCCCAAAATCTCGCCTTGCTCTTTTGGATCCGCCAACAGACTGATGCTTCCCATCGCCGATGGGTTGGTGAAGCTAAATCCAAACGCCAAGAAAGTTTGCGAGATCGCCAGCATCCAAATACTGTCAGCCGCCGCGATCAAGCTCAAAGCGATCGCCATCATTGAAAGACCGGCAACCAACATCTTTCGCTCGCCCACTTTCGGCAGCAAGCGACGAACCAAAAATCCCTGCGACAAAATCATAATCAAACCGATGTAGGCAAAACCAAAGCTGACTTCCTTGACCGTCCACTGAAAACGATCACCCACAAACAAAACCAAAGTCGCTTCCATTGTCGACATTGCCAGCGACGTCAGAAAGAAAACGCCGATCAGTTTTCCGATCAATCCCAGTTTCAAATAACGGAACAGACGCTGAAAACGATTGCGCTGCTCTTGATGAGGAGCCTTCTCAGTCAAAGACTCTTTCAAAAACTTCAGTGCAAAAATAAAATTCAAAATGCAAAGGACGGCCACACCATAGGCGGCAAAGCTTGTGTCAAAGTGCGGCTCGGAAGAAATTTTTCCGCCCCAGATCGTTAGACCTCCACCCAATGCCGGCCCCACCAAAAATCCCATTCCGAATGCGGCGCCAATCAAGGCCATCCCCTTCGAACGTTCCTGCGGTGGCGTGATGTCGGAAATATAAGCGGACGCAGTTGAAATGCTGGCACCGAAAAATCCTGCCAGCATCCGCGCCAAGAAAAGCATTTCAAAATTTCGAGCTAGACCAAAGGCAATGTAAGAAAAGAATTCGCCAACCAAACAGAATAGCAAAATCGGTCGGCGACCATATCGGTCACTGAGCCGGCCCCAAAACGGAGCGAAAACAAATTGCATGAACGAATAAATCGACAGCAGAAGGCCGACTTGAAAGCTGGTGGCACCAAAATTCTTGGCCAGAATGGGTGTAATCGGAATGATCACACCGAACCCGACCAAGTACAAAAACACCGTGACGAAGATAGTAGCCAGTTGAGATTTTTTTGCTTCCATGAAGGCTTCCAGGCATAATCAAAAGGCATGAAATTGTCAGGTCTTTTGTTCATCCTGTGTGTCTCAACGCTTCTGCTTTCCCCGCTCGCAAAAGCCCAGCTTCCTCTGTATGACGAAGCCGGCCGCAATTACCGCCTTGGAAGCTGGCAATTTGATGCTCAGACGACCTATTACCAAGCAACCGCCAACTATAAAAAAACTGGTGGCGAGTACGTGAGCCTCCCCGACAAATACAGTTACACACTTTTGGATTTTGATTTCGGTGCCCGCTGGGTGCCCAAGGCACAATGGGCCGTTTACGCCAGTTCACGGGTCAGCAATGCGGAAAGCAAAGACCTGATCAACACGCGCAAAGAAAGCAGCCTGACCCAAGTCGTTCTGGGAACGGATTTCTTGTTTTACAACAGTCCGCGCATGGATCTCTATCCGGATCTTTCTCTTACGATGCCCTTGAAGCGAGTCGACCCCAATGGCGATACCGTCTTGAACGGCGAAGGCGCGATAGAAGCTTCCGCCAAAATCGTGGCCCGCATGAATTGGGGTGTTTTCGATCCCTTCGCCTACATTGGTTTCACTTACCGGGATGAAGACCGCGCAAGCCTCATGCCTTACGGTGGCGGCGCTGAATTGCAATTCGGTCGTTGGCGTTTTGGCGGCGAATTGCGCGGTTACCAAACAGTGATTCACGACAAATATGAAAAGAACTCGAATCAACGCGAAGTCGTCGCCGCCCGAAATGGTGGAGCTCTTCGCTATTACTCGGTCGACCCGTCCTTGCTCGAAACCAATTTTTGGTTGCGCGGAAATCTTACGCCAACCTGGGCAATGAAAATCGGTGGCGGCACCTCAGTGACGGGCTCCAGCACAGCCGCCGGATGGAATCTGTTTGCTGGCATCACTTATTCACCGCAATTCACACCAGGCGCGTCGTCTCCAATTGTGACTCCATATAACGAGCGTCCAAATCAAGAAACGGATCGTTTCGAGGAGGAAACTTCGGATGGCGTTGATCAAAATCTCTTCACAAAACCGCCTCCTCCTCCACCCAAGCCTCAGCCTATTGCGCCGTCAGCCACACCTGCCGCGACAAAACCAGATCAGCAGCAGCAAAAGCAGACAATGAAGAACGACCTGGACCAACTGGAATTCCAGATCGAGCTCTAGTCGAAAAAGAAAAAGCGCCGCCGCTAACCCTTGCAAGCCTGGTGCTGCAATGTGATAACTTGAGAGAATCAGCCTTTTAAGCTACTCTTCCCGTGTCTCAAATCTCAGGGGAAAACATGGCTGAAACAAGCAATCCGACATCGAATATTCCTGATCGTTATACGCCAGCCGAAGTGGAAGAGCGCATCTACAAATGGTGGGAATCTTCGGGCTTCTTCAAAGCGCAAGATCAATCGACCAAGCCTCCTTACAGCATCATCTTGCCTCCGCCAAACGTCACAGGCTTTCTGCACTTGGGTCACGCGCTTGATCACACGATTCAAGACACTTTGGTTCGTTGGAAGCGCATGAACGGCTTCAACGTTCTGTGGCTGCCGGGAACCGATCACGCCGGCATCGCCACACAAGCTGTCGTCGAAAAAGAATTGAAAAAAGAAGGCGTCACTCGTCACACTTTGGGCCGCGAAAAATTCGTCGAAAAAGTTTGGGAGTGGAAACACCAATACGGAAATCGCATCTACTCACAAATGCGCAAGCTTGGCGATTCCTGTGATTGGGATCGCGCCGTGTTCACTTTGGACGAAGGCGTTTCCAAAGCCGTTCGCAAAGTTTTCGTCACGCTTTACAAAAAAGATTCCATCTATCGCGGTACTCGCCTGGTCAACTGGTCAGGCCCGCTGGAATCGGCGATCTCAGATCTCGAAGTCGAGCACAGGCAAATCAAAGGCTCGATCTGGCACATTCGTTACGCTTTGGAAGATGGCAGCGCCACATTGATCGTGGCGACGACTCGTCCAGAAACTTTGTTGGGTGATACCGCTTTGTGCGTTCATCCGGAAGACGAGCGCTACAAGCACTTGATCGGCAAGAGCGCGATTCTTCCGATTTTGGGCCGCAAGATTCCAATCATTGCCGACACCTATGTCGACAAAGAATTTGGATCAGGTGTTGTGAAGATTACGCCAGCGCATGATTTCAACGACTATAAGATTGGCAAGACTCACAATCTGCCGATGATCAACATCTTGACTAAAAAAGCCGAGATGAACGAAAACGCAGGCCCTTACAAAGGCCTGAAAGTTCAAGAGGCCCGCAAGCGCATCTTGGAAGATCTGAAAACACAAGGCCTGCTAGAAAAAGAAGAACCGCATGTTCTGAACGTCGGTCACTGCTCGCGCACAGGCGCTGTGGTTGAGCCTTACTTGTCAGACCAGTGGTTTATGAAAATGGATCAGCTGGCAACACCGGCGAAACGCGTGGCTGAAAGCGGAACTATTCAGTTTGAGCCAGAAAGTTGGACAAAAGTTTACCTGCACTGGATGAACATCATCGAAGACTGGTGTATTTCGCGCCAGCTGTGGTGGGGTCACCAGATTCCGGCTTGGTACTGCGGTGACTGCAAACACATCACGGTTTCTGAAACAGATCCAACCGAATGCGAAAGCTGCAAATCGAAAAACATCAAGCGCGATGAAGACGTGCTGGACACATGGTTCAGCTCGGCACTGTGGCCTTTCTCAACCATGGGATGGCCGAAAGAAACTGAAACCATCAAGACCTTCTATCCAACCAGCGTCTTGGTCACCGGCCACGACATTCTGTTCTTCTGGGTCGCTCGTATGATCATGATGGGCTTGGAATTTATGCGAGACGTTCCGTTCCGCAAGGTTTACCTGCACGGTCTGATCCGCGACTCTCAGGGCCGCAAGATGAGCAAATCTCTCGGCAACTCGGTCGATCCGCTGGAGATGATCGAAAAGTACGGAGCCGATGCTTTGCGATTTAATTTCTTGGCCCACGTTTACAGTGGCAAGGACATCAAGTTCAGCGAGCAACGCTTGGAAGGTTACCGCAACTTTATGAATAAGATCTGGAACGCGACCCGCTTTTCGCTGGCTGCTCTCCATGATTTCAAAGTTCCGAAAGAAGGCTCGAAAGCCCTGCCGGCGAAGGCGCACATTTCCGTTTTCGATCAGTGGCTGATCTACAAGCTCGCGCAAGTTGAAAAATCTGTGGAAGATGCACTCGAGCAAGATCGCTTCTCGGACGCGGCCAACGCGCTTTATCAGTTCGTTTGGTACGAGTTCTGTGACTGGTACATTGAATTCGTGAAGCCGATCATCAACGGCCCTGTCAGTGACGAGCGCACGGCTTCGCAGTTGGTTCTGGCGCAAACTCTGAACCGAATCATGCGACTGCTGCACCCATTCATTCCGTTCATCACGGAAGAGCTTTACCAAAAGCTTCCGATTCGTGAGTCGGCGTGCATCACGGATGTTTACCCAAATCCACGCAAGGACAAAGACTTCTTGGCTTTCGGTTCCGAAGCCGCAGCCTTAGAAATCGATTTGGTGAAAGAGGTTCTGTCGGCGATCCGCAATATCCGTGGGGAAAATCGCATCAGTCCTGCGGAAAAAATCACCGTCCGTTTGGCCCCAAGCGATGACAATGTTCAGAAGCTTTTGTCGCACAATCGCAATGCGATCGTGACTATTGGCCGCATTGGCAACTTGGAAATCGGCGCGGAAGGAAACCTTGCCAAGTGTGCGGTAGCTCCGGTTGTGGTGAAAGACTCTCAGGTGAAGGTTGTCATTCCACTGGAAGGCCTGGTGAACATCGAAGAAGAGATCAAACGCATCCAAGAGATGGTTGAGAAACTGAGCAAGGAC
>CBIHPB010000107.1:0-10883 GCA_966211485.1 uncultured Bdellovibrio sp. | reverse complement strand
CCGCATCGAATCTTCGAACGGCGATCAGATATTCGCATTTTTGATGCCAGTTGAGGTCAGCGAGACTGCTATCTTTCAGAAAAAATCCAGAAAACTCGGGACCCTGAGGAAGTCGCGAGTGACATTGCACGCAAGAGCTGACCACTTTCATTAATTCATAGCGAGAGTAATCCAATCTCCCCTCTCGAAAACTGTATTTGGCACGTCCCAAGCTTTCCGAAAACTGTGCGGCCACAAAGCGAACCGTGGGATCCCGGTGAGAGAGAGTCTGATTGTGAGTCAAATTCCGGCTTTCATAGGCCATCTGCTGAATTTGCTCGCGCAAAAATTCGGTATTTTGCGGATCCGTAAATTTCTTTGAATCATAGATATAGGGCACCATGGCCGTCAGAGCCTCTTTCAAGCTTCGCATGGATCCATTCCAGGTGACCTCTTTGGATTCCGCTGGTGGTGTTGTTTGCGAGTTTTGACAAGCTGCTAGTAAAAGTCCCAAACAGATCAAAATGTATTTCATTTTTCGCTCCGGAAAGGCCCCAGAAGGGGGATGCTTCGCTCAAATTTTTTGTTTTCAGTTTTAAAGGCAAGTTTTAAATCTGTTTTCCCTGTGATCCCGAATCTCTGGGCCTCGACGGCGACCACAATCGGAAGATCCCGCTTTTGTCCCGGTTGCAGAACGACCGGATTCTCTGGCAGAACCACATCCGCTTTTTCAGAATCTTCCAGACTGATGACCTGCGTTTGTTGCGATTCGTTTTCCAGCCGCAGGATAAAATGATTCTGGATCCAAGCCTGATCACCTTTTTGAATTTCCACAAATGGCACATCTTTCCCGCGTAGGATCTCCAACCGAAGATCTGAACGCAAGGCCAAGATCAATGCCAAGCCACCCAAAGCACCGAACAGCAAAACTCCATAAGCCACCACTCGCCCGCGGAACCACTGGATTTTCTTTTCTGTCATAGCCTTGTAGCGAATCAGGCCTTTTGGTTTTTTCACTTTTTCCATGATCTCGTCACAGGCGTCCATACAGGCGGTGCAACCAATGCATTCCATCTGCACACCTTTGCGAATATCAATTCCGGTCGGACAAACCTGAACACAGCGTTGGCAGGAAACACAATCTCCCTGGGCTGACCTGGAAACAGTCTGCGATTTTCGAGGCTCGCCTCGCTTTTCATCATACATCACGGTGATGCTATGAGAATCCAAGAGCGTCGACTGAAATTTTCCGTAGGGACACATGATCAGGCAAAACTGCTCGCGAAACCAAGCAAAGTTAAACAGCAAAATTCCGGTGATCACCGAGACCCAAACAAAGTAAGACCAGTTTTCTGAAGGAGGAGCCCACATCATATGCAGCAAAGTTTTAGATCCCGCCCAGTAGGCGATAAAACTGTGTGCGATCACCGATGAGATCAGTACATACAAAATCCATTTCACAGTCTTGCGCCAAAGCTTGTCCCAAGTCCAAGGCGCCACACTCATCTGTCGGCGCTTGAGATAATTGCCTTCAATCCAGATTTCAATCTGGCGATACACTCGCTCGATAAAAACTGTCTGCGGACAGGCCCACCCGCACCACACTCGCCCCCACAAAGCCGTGACCAAAGCCAAGCCCGCCACAAAAGCCAAAATCAAAAGAAAAATCAACGGAGCATCATGCGCATAAAGGTGCAAACCAAAGAAAACGAAATGTCTTTTCGGAAGATCCAGCAGGATCATCTGCTCGCCTTGCCACTGGCCCCAGGGCAGGAAAAGAAAAACCAACAAAAGTATGATTTGTACTTTCTGTTTCCACTGCGCAAATCGGCCACGCACTTCGGCCGGATAGATAAACTTCCGGTGGCCGTATTCGTCCAGCATAGAGAGACGATCTTGCGACTGAGCGTCGGTCATATCACTCGGTCACTTCCTGGCCTTGTGGCGCTTTGGGGTTGGCAGGTTTTGATCCACGAAGTGAATAGACGTAGGCTGCCACATTCAAAACATCAGCTTCGGAAATCATCGAACCCCAGGCCGGCATACCTTTATCCAGCACACCTTCGGAGATCACCTGCATCAGGTCCGCCCGTTTTCCTTTTCCATGAATCCAAAATTTGTCTGTTAGGTTGGGTCCGATCAGACCTTGGCCATCAGGGCCATGGCAAGAGGCACACTTGCCAGCGAAAACCGCTTTTCCCAAGTCACCTCCGCCTAAGGCTGCCATCTTCTTTTCCACATCCGAATCGTTCCAAGATGCCGTCGCGACTTGGGGTAAGGCCTTCATCTCGGCCGCCAATTCATCCGCCAGTGTGGGGCCCCCACCAAATGTGTAGTGGATATAGTAGATAAAAGCGAAGATCGCGGTCGCGATGAAGGTGACCATCCACCAGTTGGGAAGTGGATTGTCGTACTCTTCAATTCCGTCATAGACGTGATCCGTCAGCTGTGGAGTTTCCGTTTGTTCTTCACTCATAAGATCCATCTCCTTCCATTGGCATTCGCGATAAAAGATCGAGCTCTTTTTTATTGATCCAACGAATCTGCAGATAAGTCAGGATCACGAACAAAGAAAAGAAGATGATCAGCCCGATCAGCGGCAAATGTGTGTCTGTGAAAAATGCCAGTCCGTCCGATTTCATTTGGCCTCCGCAGTTTGAATGGGTTCTGATTGCATTTGTCCCAAAGCCTGAAGGTAAGCGATCAAGGCAATGATTTCTTTCTTTTCAAGTCCCGCAGGGCCGCCTTGTTTTTGCAGCTCGGTTGAAAGTTCCTTTGCCTGGGCTTCGGCTTGAATATCCGCATTGGCGACCTGGTCTTCCAGGTAAGGAACTCCCAGATTTCGCAGCACCGACAATTTCTTTCGCAGCACCAGGAAATCGAGGTTGTTTTCGATCAGCCATGGATAGTTCGGCATGATCGAATTCGGAGTGACCGATCTTGGATCCATCATATGGCGGAAGTGCCAAAGATCCGGATACTTCTTGCCAACCCGGGAAAGATCGGGACCTGTGCGTTTGGATCCCCACTGAAACGGATGATCGTACATGGACTCTTCGATCGTCGATGCTTTTCCGTAGCGCAAAACTTCGGCTGCCATCGGACGGATCTGCTGCGAGTGGCAGACATAGCAGCCTTCTTTGACATAGATATCGCGTCCCGCCAGCTCCAATGCCGAATACGGACGAGTGGTGATTTTTTCCGGCAGATACTTGTGAAGAGACAAAGTCGGATAGATTTCGATTACGGATCCAACAAGGACCGCGATCAAAGTCAGAACTGTGAACAAAGTCGCAGCCCCTTCAAGGCCGCGATGGCCTTCTTCTGATTTTTTCTCGCGAAGATTCAAAGCTGGAGCAAACACCGGCTCGGCCTTGACCGCAGCTGGAGCATTTTGAATCGTCTTCCAGATATTATACAGCATCACGGTGAAGCCGATGATAAACAAAGTCCCACCGAAGGCGCGCGCCCAGTACAGCGGCACAATGCGTGTGACGGTCTCGATAAAATCTGGATACATCAAACGTCCCTGAGCATCGACTGCTTTCCACATCAGACCCTGAGTAATCCCCGCCACCACCATCGAGCTGTAGTAAAGAATAATTCCCAAGAACCCGACCCAGAAATGCAGATTCGCCAGACGCTTGCTATAAAGCTCGGTTTTCCACAATTTTGGGACTAGGAAATAAATCATCGCGAAAGTCAGAAACCCATTCCAACCCAAGGCCCCACCATGCACGTGCCCGATAATCCAATCTGTGTAGTGAGCAAGACTGCTGACTGATTTAATGGAAAGCAGCGGTCCTTCGAAAGTCGCCATTCCATAGAACGTCAGGGCCGCCACCATAAATTTCACAATCGGTTCGGTGCGCAGCAAATGCCAAGCCCCACGCAAAGTCAGAAGTCCATTGATCATGCCGCCCCAGCTAGGTGCCCAAAGCATAATACTAAAAATCATACCGAGAGTTTGCGCCCACTCTGGTAGCGAGGTGTAAAGCAGATGGTGCGGTCCCGCCCAGATATAGATAAATACCAATGACCAAAAGTGAATGATCGAAAGCCGGTAAGAATAAACCGGACGGTTTACCGCTTTGGGAAGATAGTAATACATCAAACCCAAAAACGGAGTGGTCAGGAAAAAAGCCACCGCATTATGACCGTACCACCACTGCACCAGCGCATCTTGAATGCCGGCATAGACCGGATAACTCTGCAGCAAGCTCACTGGAATTTCGACGGAATTGACAATATGAAGAAGCGCGACAGTGACGATGGTTGCGATATAAAACCAGATCGCCACATAGATATGCTTTTCTCGGCGGCGAGCCAGCGTTCCAAAAAAATTCACCGCAAACACAACCCAGATCAAAGTGATTCCCAGATCGATCGGCCATTCCAGCTCGGCATATTCTTTGGCCTGACTGTAACCCAAAGGCAAGGTGATGGCGGCCGCCAGAATGATCAGCTGCCATCCCCAGAAATGGATTTGACTTAAAGTATCCGAATAAAGCCTGGTCTTTAGCAATCGCTGAGTCGAATAGTAAATTCCGGCAAAAATGGCATTGCCGGCAAAGGCAAAGATCGCCGCATTTGTGTGCAATGGGCGAAGCCGTCCGAAGGTGAGCCAAGGGATATCCAGATTCATTTGCCAGTGTGCCAACTGCAAAGCGGCCAGCAGTCCCACGAGAAAGGCAACGGCCCCGAACACCAGTGTCGCAATTAAAAACTGCTTCACAATTTTATCGTCATAGTGGAATTCTTGCATCGGTTGTTGGTTCATGGAATTTCCTCGCTCTCCGTTTCATCGTTCAACATTCGAAAGGCTGGTGTGGTGGTGTCGTCAAACTGACCCTGTCCAGCGGCCCAGAAAAAACTCATCAAGAAGCTAGCGCTTAAGACCAAAGCCAAAGGAATGGTCAGCATCAGAATATTCATCGTCGAAGCCCCCACCAAGTGCTGCTCCAGATAAACATCGAACTCGCTGGCATCAGCAAAGCCGCAACAAACGGATTGACGTACCCACCGATCGCAAGGCCCGCTCCTAGCAAATTGTAGATCAGCGCCGACAAAAGATTTCGGCGAATCTGGCGTCGAGCTTGCTCTGACAAATCAAACATGGTCAGCAAAGACTGAAGACCTTCGTTTAAAATCAAAGCATCCGCCGAGCGAAGTGCGAGATCCACCCCACCCTTGACGGCCACACCGATGGCAGCCGCCTGCATCGCCAGCGCATCATTGAAACCGTCGCCAACCATCATGGCATCCGGATGGTGGCGCAAAATTTCCGCTTTTTGTTCCGGTGTGACTTCGGCCCGGACATGGGATTCAGAAATGCCAAGCTCGGCAGCGATACGCCGGCATTCGCTAAGCGAATCACCAGAAAGCAAAAAGACCTCAAGACCTTTTTCTTGCAGCCGTTGAACACATTTCCGGGCTTCCGGGTGCAACATCGGCGACAGACGAAAACGCCAGACCAGTTCTTCCTCGCGCCACAGTCCAAATATTTTCTCGCCACGCTCGTTGCGAAAAGAATGAAATTTCCACAGCACTCCTTGAATGCGGCCTTGAACCCCGCGCGATGAATTTTCACGCCACTCTTCGACAGCGAAAGAGGCTGGAATCCGGACGTCCTTCCAAATTTCTCGCAGCGCGAATGCGATCGGATGCTGACTTTGCGCCTCGAGGCTGAGGATAATGGACATCCAGGACTGAAGAACGTCTTTTTCAGAGGACTGATCAACTTTCCAAATCTTTTCCGTCACCGTGCCTGTCTTATCAAGAAAGACCTTGCGGATACCTTTCATACGATCCAAGACGGCTGATGATTTCAACACCACACCATCTTCCTGAAGACGCTTCATTGCAAAGGCAGAGGCCAACGGAGTCCCAAAGGCCATCGCACAAGGACAAGCCAGAATAATCAAAGCTAGGGCTTTTTCGAAATGCGATTGAAAATCACCGCCAAAGCCTGTCACAATCAAAATTCCGGCCATCGATAAGACTGTGATCAACAACCACTGCGAAGCGCGGTCCGAGAGCGACGCGGTCTCTGATTTGGATGAATGCTCAAAGCGAAGACCCGTCAGCAGACTGGCCAAAAAAGTCTGGGCTCCGCTGGCTGTGGTTTCAAGTTTGGCCTGACCACTAATCAAGCGGCTTCCCGCTTTCACTGAAAAACCCTGATGAACTTTTCGGGGATAGGACTCTCCGTCCAAGACGGAAAGATCAAACACCGCTTCCGCTTCCAGCAACCGGCCGTCGACCGGCACCCACTCGTCTTGCTGAACAAGCACCTGTTCACCCGTTCTTACCATGGCCGACGGAGTCCAGACCTCACGCCCGTCGACAAGCTTGCGGGCTTTCAAAGTCTCTGCTAAGGCCGAAGGGCGCAGATATTTCAGATACTGATATCGAGCCCGTTTCTGCCAAAAACGAGTGGCCAGGATCAAAAACAAAAACCCGCTGAGAGAATCAAAATAGATCGAGTTTTTTCCCTGAATCAAATTCCAGGTCGACACCAGAAAACCCAAAAGTGATGCAATCGCCATCGGCCCATCGATGGAAAGACTTTTCGTTTTCAAACCGCCGATAAAACCTTGGTAAAAAGGCAAAGCAACGTAGCCCACAACCGGCAAGTACAAGGCCAGCTGCAGCCAGGCAAATGTCGACTGCAAGGATCCCAGATCACCAAAATAGCCAGCAAAGGCCAGCATCATAATCTGACCCGCGCAGAATCCCGCCACCGCCAGACGTCTGAGGTCTCGTCGGGATTCCTGCTTCCATTGATTGGATTCGTCCTCGTCAAACCGAACGGGAACGGCTTTGTAACCCAAATCCGAAATCGCCTGGGCCACTTCCGAGACCGAATCATTTGATGACTTCATCTCAAGCTCGACCGTTTGTTTGGAAAGATCGACCTCTAAAGACTGAACCGATTGAAAACGTGATTTCAGCGATTCAATTTTGCCGACACATCGGGCACAGCGAACGCCTTCAACGAAGAATTTCATTCGTTTTGAGATCTTGGAACCGCGATATAAAATCTGGAACTCGTTTTGGTCCAGGTAAGCGTATGAATTTGTCATCTGAGCCAAATGAATTGCAGATTTCGTGCGATTTCAAATGTGGATATTTTTGATTTGCCAAGGAAACTGGGACAGAAGGTCCCAATTTCGATTTTCCCGTTTGTCAGAATGTCTCGGGCAATTAAGGCATTTCAACCGAGAGCTGAGTTGTCTCAATTTGATCCTGAACTTCGGCCTTCATTTCCAAAGTCATTGCCTGCCCTGGATAAAATCCAGAGATCTCGTAATAGTTCCCGATTTGATGAAATGGTAAATGGCGCTCCCATCCCGGTCCTACCAGACTGATCGAAATCAATTTGGGCCTGTTGCCAAGACGCAATTCGGCGGCCTCGCGACCGACCAGATACAGTTTCAGCCGATTTTCTTTCGGCACAGCCACAAATAGAACCAGATTTCCAGCGGCACGATAGGAGGGATCTTCCCTTTGCACACCCGTAAGATGATGAGCTTGAACGGATAATGTACTGATCAACAGCAAGGCCATCGAAAATATTTTCATTTTTCTCTCCTGCCAAAGACATTAGCAAGAGCCAAGCCGAGCCAGCGGCCCATTTAAAAGATGAAACGAGACAGTTTGTCTCAGCGACACAGTGAGATGGGCCGTACAAGCCCATCATCACATGTGGCCTGTGTCTAGGCCGCTTTCTTTTCTTTCATATCTGGGTTTTGCGAATTCTCGCCACCAATGACTGATTGCAAGTTGTCAGTCATCTCCCGCAATGCTTTGATTTCATTGGCAAGGCTTGCCATCGAAGCTGTTGTCTCTTCGCTCGAGGCCGCATTGCTTTGGGCCGCCTGTTGAATCTGCTCCATCGAGTTGCTCAACTGTCCCAGCGTTTCCGCTTCTGACCTGCTGGTCACCATGATTTCATCGACCAGTGTGGCGATCGAAACGGCCCGGCGCACGATTTCGCTTAAGATCGCACCGTTGGCCTTGGCGATTTCCAGACTGCGCGAAGACTTGCTGGAATTGTCTTCAACAATATCCGCAATATTTTTGGCTTCAACCGCACTTTTCTGCGCGAGAGCCCGGACCGCTTCCGCGACCACAGCAAATCCCCGCCCTTGCTCGCCAGCACGAGCCGCTTCGACGGCGGCGTTCAAAGCCAAAAGATTTGTTTGAAACGAAATATCGTCAATCAATGTGCTGATGTCCTGAATGCGTTTGCTGCTTTCAGAAACTTCACCAATCGAAACCACCAGGCGCTCGATCTCGACAACACCCCGATCCGCCATTTCCTTATTCTCTCGGGAAAGGTCATTGGCCTTTGATGCCGACTCGACTTTTTTCTCCACAGCTTCGCGAAGGTGATGGAAGGATTCGGTTGTCGTTTGCACGGCTGCCGCTTGCTCGCTTGAATTTGCGGCCACGGTGTCGCTGGCAGCCGAAACATGGTGAGAAATATCGTCCGTATTATTGGCAGTCGAGCGAATCTGCTCGACAGTGCTTTGGAATGGCTTGATCACGCCCTTCCACAGAACCAACACAATCAAACCAATGAGAACCAAGGCACCGACGGTCGAAATCCAGCCGATACTCCAAATCATGTCCTGACTGGCTTTCAGTTGCGCGGTCAAAGGAATGGAAACTTCCAAAACCCCGCGCACATCGCCCACCTTCCAGTCTTTCTTCGGAGACAGTGCATGGTTATTATGGCAGGTGACACAGGAGTCGCCCATCTTATCGGCGATGGCCACTCGCACTTTGGTGATTTCTTTTTCTTCCACCACTTTGACGAAAGCTTCGTCCGGATTTTTCTGAATGGCATCTAAGGCTTCATTGGAAACGGTGTCCAGCACACGGCCCTGACGAATCGGAAATGGAAACTTACTATAAAGATTCAGCTGCAAGCCGCCTTCTTTTTGATTCAAAGTCGCGCTGAGATCGTGGATCATCGTCGCCGGCAATGGAATCACGCCTTCTTTGTCTTTATGATCGAAATCGATCTTCACGCCAGCCGCTTTGGCCTTCTTCACGACGTTTTCCGTGTAATAAGCACGAAGAGTTTTAAACTGTTCGATCGTGGATTTGGCCGAGTAGACGGCTGTCTCCACGGAATTCTGCTTTTGTTTTCCAGAAAGAAAGAAGATTAAGCTGGCGGTCGAAATCAGGATTCCAACGGTGAGCAACAAGACGATTTTTCCAATTAGATTGAGTTTCATAAGTAGCGACCCCGTAAATGTATTTGACTTACTGTACCTATCGGCGAAACCAGCACACATAACAGGACATTTATGAAGACTTAAAAATAGGCTCATCTTTCCGGATCAGCTTGAGATTTCCGCGCTCGAGATTCCATTTATTCACTTTGGATTCGCTGAGATAGCTTCAGCTTAAGATTTTATGTTACGAATACCTGTAAAGATTAAATTGGAACCAGCATCGACAGCAGCCCCACTGCCAAGACAACAGAAAATAAAACGATGCGGCGTTTTCGAATTTTTCGGCGCAGAAATTTGGAAAGATAAAACTCGCGAATAAATCCAACGCCAGCAATTGTCGGCAAAAGCAAAGCCGAGATCAGTTGAACAATAGCCAAGCCATTCAAAAATGGATCACCGGGAATCGTCTTTAAAAAATCGAGCATGCTCCAAGTCTAGAACACTCTTTTCAAAAAACAAAGGCCGGAAAGATGAATCTCTCCGGCCTGATTGAAACGATCTGAAGCAGAGATCATTACTGAGCCGAGCAAGAAATCTTGTCGGTCTGATCGATCACTTTCAAAACAAGAGCTGACTTCGCTTCGCTGCAAATTGAAGGGCCGAATGTCGCCGACTCTGTGCAGATTCCAGAAACAAACGGTTGACCATCAGCACCAGCGCCAACTTCAACAGTGATCTCTTGAGTCATCACTTCGCCAATGCTGGCGATGCCAGTGACTTGATTTGCAGGCAAAGACTTCTCAACAGAGCGGGATGAATATCCCATTTCACCATTCGATTCGATTTGGCATTTGATTTTGATTGCTGCGTTTGCCAGGTTACCAACTACCATAGCAAATGCGATAAAGCTGATAGCTGCTTTCATAATGTGACTCCTTGTCATTACGGTTAGATTTGTTTTTCCGTTCACAGTTTTAAGGCCTGTGGACGCGGGTTTCCAGTCTTATTTGTGTTAAGAAAAGAGCTCAAACCCGTCTAAAACTTCGACAGCAAGCGCGCTCCTTTTTCTTTTTGGGTATTAGTTATTTTGCTTATTGAACCAGACCAACCCAGCCAGAAGAGCCCGCTTGCTGGAGGCCGCCAGCACTTCGGCTCGCACCAGCTCGGCGATGCGGCAGAAAGCAGCCCGAGTCCAAGTTTGAGTTGAGTCTGAGGCCGAGATTAAACTCAATCTCTAGCCCAAACCTAATCCGCACCTACTGCGAGCCAAAGACTCATTCGATGAATGCCGAGTCCTTTTTCTTTGCACCAATTGCTGAACACCAGACTCAAGCTCATTTTTTTTCAGATACTGATTCAGGATCTGGTAACTTCTTCCCCAAGCCACGATTCGACTGAAGGGTCTGGATTCAAACACCTTCTTTAATCGAATCCCAATCCTCTCACTCCAATAGCTAACGAGTCTTGAGCAAAGCTCTCGGATAAACCGCACATAAGCTTTACGATTGGGAATGAGAAGTGAACTATGCACATGCGTGTGGTTCATCACAGTTTGATACACTCGAATCTCGTACTTTTCAGCGATTTCAGTAAAGAGTTTTCTGAGCTCCTGATCTCTGGGATCAAAAAGACTGGGTAGTTGTTCCTTGAGTCTTAACACTAAGTGCGTGCACTTTTTAAAATCCAAGGGTCTTTGAGATTTTCGTTTTCGTTTGA
>CBIHPB010000106.1:0-11012 GCA_966211485.1 uncultured Bdellovibrio sp. | reverse complement strand
TCGGCAAGCTCAAAGAAAAGGATGTGTCTATGGATCTGAAATTTGCGATTCGAACGAAAATTAACAAACCACTCGGCGAAGTCTTCGATGCAGTCGTCAACCCCAAGAAGATCACCGGATACTTTTGCAACCAAGCGGATGCTCCTTTGGTTGAAGGACAAACTGTGCATTGGACGTGGACGGCCCACAAGGTGACCCATCCGGTGAAAGTGAAGCAGATTGTCCTGAATTCCAAAGTCGTTATCGAATGGCCAGCCATGACCGGCGGAACTTCGATTGCTGAAATGTCTTTCAGCACGCTGGATGACGGCGCGACCATGGTGACGATTTCAGAAACGGGTTGGCCCGAAACTGCCGATGGTCTGAAAGCTAGCTATAAGAATTGCGAAGGCTGGCAGCACATGCTTTGCTGTATGAAAGCTTACCTCCAACATGGGATTGATTTACGCAAATGAAACACACAGGCAGCTGCCACTGCGGCACAGTGAAATACGAAGTTGAGATGAATCTGGAAAATGCGCTGAGCTGCAATTGCTCGATCTGTATGAAGCGGGGAAGTTTATTGGATTTTGTTCCGGATTCAAATTTCACACTTCTCTCGGGCGAAGGCAATCTGCAGGATTACCAGTTCAACAAAAAGATCATCCATCATCTGTTCTGCAAGACCTGCGGGATTGTGTCCTTCAGTCGTGCGGCCTTGCCGGATGGAAAGAAAATGGTGGCCATCAATCTTCGCTGTCTGGATAACGTCGATCTATCGAAATTGAAAATCAAAGAATACGACGGGAAAAGTATCTAAGTGTCTGATTGGTCCATCGCGATCGGGATCAGCAAGGAAATCATCAGAACGGAATGATTGACCACGAAGGTCGTCATTCCGATCACCACATGAAATCCCACAAGCAGCCAGGCAATTCGGGATCTCCAGGTTTTCCAGAAAAGCAAAACCGAAGAAGTTTCCAAGACCAGAGCCGCGATTGACAAGATCTGCATCAAGGCTGGATGTTCGAGCAGAAATTCCTTCCAGCCTGATGGCTGCGGCGTCATCTCATGCAATGTGATTTGAATAATACTTCCATCCAGCCAACCTGACGGATACAGCAGGCGTCCAAACAGCGGGAGATAGTAAAGGTAAACGACATAGACGATGAATCCCGTTCGGAACCATCGACCCGATTCAAACAGATGCGATTGCTGGCAGGCCAAGAACAGCAGCGGCCAAAAAAAATAGACTTCAGCGTTCAAGGAAAGATAAGCCGGAAAAGTCGGGTTCGACAGCAAATGGATAGTCGCAAAGAAAACCAAAAACGTCAGCCAGCTGACAATTTTCTTCCGAATGCCGGCCAAAGACGCCGCAAGACAACAAAACAAAGCCGAATACAAAATCGCGAAAGAGGCTGACGAGCTGGACAAAAATCCCTTTGGCCCTAAAAGCAGGGAATGAAAAGAAAACCGCAACAAAAAACAAATCAGAAGTCCCAATGAGAGGGAGATCCGCAAAGTATCGACTTGGGAAATGCGCTTACTTTGCAATCTGACCTGCGATCTGTGTCAGCTCGGCAGCGACGGCTTGATGACCTGCAATCGAGTAATGATAAAGATCCCCGATATAATTCTTTTCCAAATTCTCGATGGAAAATTTTTCCCGCATATCAATCCAAGTTATATGCTGTTTTTCGACTTCGCCTTTCAATTGACCGACTGTTTGATCGAACTTGTCCAGATAGGCGTTGAGATCCCCATGATAGACTCGTCCAACAAAAGATTCAGGGGATTCAATCGAAAAACGATAGACTGGAATTTCCTTAAGCTTCGTCGTGACTTGCGCCCGAACTTTTGGATCCAGCAGCAAACCTTGGTAAGTCGGAAGAAGCGTCAGCAAAAGACGATCCGGAGCCAACTTCCAACGTTGCTTTTGAAATCCGGCAAAGGCTTCAATCAGTTTTGCAGATCTGTCTGGTGAAGGGATGGCCGGAAAACTTTGTGAGAAAAATTTCCGGATATTAGCCAAGAACTGGGTGTCCGCAATAAACGAGTATTGAAAGCGATTCGCCAGCATTCGATAGATCTGCAAGTGATCATAAAGCCAATGGCCATCGTTAAAGTATTCCCTCATCGCAGCCAGTTGATCTGGTGAAAGATTCAAAGTCGGGGTTCCATATTCGGTCTGTGTGAATTTCAGCTCTTCCAGTTTCGTCTGTTTCAGAAAATACAAAATTTTATTCGGGTCATCGATTGCGTTTTCGCCCCACAACAGCGAATTGGGCGCTACAAAGTCCACCAATGAATTCAGTGGCACGGCCAGTACAACCAAATCCACATCTTCATACTGCGAGCATCGCGATTTTAAAGTCTGTAGAAGTGTCACCAAATTGGAATTTCCAAGCGAACAGTTGATCACTTCCGTGGGCCGACCTTGCGCTTTCATTTTCTCGGCCAGCATTTCCGTCATTCCGAAATTCTCTGGCCAACCAATGGTGAGCGAAGTTCCAAGGACCAGAATCCTCAAGGTCCCCGGTGTTTTGGAAAGAGGATGGACCTGAGAATCGCGCTCGCCCTTTTCATTGAAGGTGAGATGTCCCGAAATATCTGGCAGAACTTGGAAATAGCTGTCCTCTTTGCCGCGATTCCATTTCTGACCTTGTTGATCATAGTTGAACCACAGAAACGAAGGTTGTGGAGAAAATATTTGAAAGTAGATTTCAAAAAGAAAGGCGAATAGGAATGTGGCGACAGCCCCACGAATCAACATTAATTGACCGCGATGAACCCTTTTTCCTTCAGCATATTCACAAAATGAGGAAGGTATTGATCGATCGAGATTCCACCTAGATTGTAATTTTCCTCGACGCTGTCCTTCAGTTCGCCCAGCTCCATTTTTTGATTGGCGGCCAGGATTTCAAACACAGCAGCGTCGCAGTCCTTCAGCATGAAAAAGTCAGTCAGCTCGTTGCCTTCTGAAAAAAGAATGTAGTTCTTGTTGCCGTCTTGGGCGTAGACCAGCTCTTTCGCAATAGAAATGACTGTATTTGCTTTCATGCAAACCAGCCTATTGTAAAAAAAAACTCATCGCAAATTAAATATCCAGGCAATAAGCGTTCATCTCCGCTTCGGCCTTGGGTGCCGCGAAATGCCCCATTTTGACAGGCACAGTAAAAAGCCGCCCTGGGCCTAATTCGTACATCATGCTTCGCAGGCCCGGAATCATCGAGCGAACCACCTTTATTGGATGGTCTTTATAGGAAAAATTGAGAACATGAAGGTTTAAACCCTGGAGCTCGAGATGTTGGATTAACTGCAGCAAAACCTGATCTAAGGTCGTTTTGCGAGTGGTCTCTTCCTGCCATTCTATTTGTTCCAGAGGATTTAAAAATGTCCGATCGTAGTTTCCGGACTCGAAATACCGCGAGTACTCGGAATCTGACTGCATACTAAAGATTTTTGCGGCATCTGTTTGCAGCAATTCGTTGGCCGCCCGGGAAATTGAAATACGAGAAGAAAAATGGCATCCGAATCCCAGTTGCAGACTGCCTTTTTCAAAGGGTCGGTATGACAACGCCACATGGCAGGGGATACCAACGTCGGAAGTAATATCCAGGATACGGACGACTTTCTTTTCGGAATCGAAATGTTTCAGGCAGCGCTGAACAACATCGATCTGCAATTTTCGCGGATCCAGCTGGGCCCGTGGAACCTGATTGTACCACCAGATGGCGGCAGCATCTCGCTCGACCAATTCAAAGGCCCCCTGCAAAATCGCTTCAGCATAAGAGTTGCCGGCGGCCAAGCCATTTGACGTCGGCAGAAAATACCGCGCTTTGGTTTCCGGCTTTCGATAGCAGTATTCACGAGGAAACCAGACTTCCTTTTGTTGTGACAAAGAATAGACCGGAATCCATTCAATTTCTTCGGCCTGGTAAGGAGAAGGAATCCGCCGAAAGAAAAGTCCGTCTTCAATAGGGCCATCTTGATATTGCCGATCTGAATACAGCAGCAACCGAGTGGGCTCGATCGCAGAGGGAATGCTTGCATACGAGCCGACGCGTGTCGGGTGGCTGACCAGATCGACAAAGGAAAAAAATCTTTCCAGAAGTTCGGCGATGCAGCTGCAGTAAGCCTGAAATCGGGAATCGCCTTTTCCCATGGCATACAGATTTAAATACCGGCCTTGAAGCAAAAACTGCAGATGGCTGTAGGCGCGGAACGAGTAAACTCCTTGCAGCTCGGTTTCTTCCACCGCATCGGCAATGCCCGTGATCTCGTCTTGGTAAAGACGAAGCTGTTCCATCACAGTCGCGGATTCTTTGATGCGAAACCCACCATCCGTGCTGCAAATAGCATCCGGATGAAAAGATCGAGCATTGAATTCTTCCACGGACATCTTGTCGGATCCGGCCGCCAATTCATAAAGAATCTTGTGGGACTGAGATTTTCCGGCGGAATCGAGACTCATCAATTTGGCATTGAGATTTTCAAAGCCGTTCTCGCAAATCCACTGTGCGAATTGCTGCCGGAAATTCTCAAGCCTGTGTGGCGGGATTGTGGCCTGGTGAAAGGAATCCAAAGCCTTTGCAAAGATGGCGGTTGTCCAAGTTTTCCCAAGAACCGTTTGGGCCCGAGAACATTCTTGGGGCGTTGAGACAAAGGGGCCGGCGACTTGGCACTGCGAAAAAAGATTTAGGAAAAGAACCGGGCGGCCTTGCGACCACTTGAAGACATCCGCTGCCGAGGCCTTCAGAAGATTGTCGGTGTAGACGATGTGAATGCTCTTCAAGTCTGGGATGTCGTGTCTGAATTCTTGGTCGATTTGTTTCGCGCAGGTCTCATCGATGCGACCATCACTTAAAAACGTATAGAGCTCTCCCTGAATCTGCCTGGCCTGCAGCGGCTGGGATGGGCGGGCTCCCAAGTCGATTACGCCGTCTTTGAGAAGAACACGAAAACTGCGGATGGATTCAGGAGTCGAAAGAACAAAAGTGCCGGTGGAAATTTCTTTGAACGTTTGCGATTCCGTTTTCGACAACGCGCGAATTGTCTTGTTGTCCCAAACGATGACAAGGCCATTTGGATGAAATGAAAAATTCAAATAGGGATTGGGCCGAATCGCCTGCATGTCAGTCGGTGACTGTTTTCGTGATTGTTTCCGGCTTTTGTCTTCGCTATATTTCAAGGCAATGAAGGCTCCCCTCCAATCAGGTACACAACAGACTTTTGCGTTTTTCAAGCACAATATGAAGGCTGTTTTGAAGAATCGTCAGATCCTCAAAGTGGGCTCGGAGGATGATTTCCAATTTCAAAATGAGCACGTGCAGCAAGTTTTCCGAAAAGCGCTTCAGCAGAGCAAAGGTGTTTCGGTCACCTGTTATTTAGACGGGAAGAAGGTCGCTGGCGATAAAACTGTGAATCAAAGCTTGCGGCGTCTTTCTTTGTCCAAAGACTGGGAAACAGGCCTTCGCTGCTTTCCATATTCGGTTCAAATCCGAAACGCTCACAAGCTCAGTCCGCAGCTGTATCAGTTTTGTCAGGCTTTTGGACAATTCATGAATTGGGAGTATTATCTCAACGTGAATCTCTACATGACGCCGGGTCTCAAGCGAAACTGTTTCGAGTTTCATACCGATCCCCATCCTTCGATGATTTATCAGGTACAGGGGCAGAAGAAATGGCTTTTTCCGATACAGGATTCCGCCTATGTTTCCTCTCACAATCCGCTGCGACCATTGCCCAAGTTTAATTCACGTCGATTGAAAACTCATCTGATGCAGGAGCAAGACTGGCTTTTCATTCCGGAAGGGGCCATTCACAAGGCGGAAATTCAGGGTGACGAGCCTTCGATCCATCTGACTTTTTCCCTTTTGACGAATCGGACTCATCAGGGTTTGGCCGATATTTTTACTTGGCAGATTGAAAATACTCTCGATATCCAAAGTTTGAAATTTAAAAATCTGGATGACCAGCAGATGAACCGAATGCTGGAAAAGTTAGGCGCGGAAATGCGCGGACTCTTCGATAGGGGAAAAATCAACAAGTGGGTTCAGGCGCGGAACATGATGGAATTTAAAAATGATCTGGGGATCAATCGTCCAAAATGAAATTCGCATATCTGAAAAACCATTCATTTCATTTTCGATTTCCGGCGGGCAGCCAGATGCAGTCGATTGGACCCAGTGCGGTTCAGATTCGCTCGCCAGATGCACATCTTTTCGCAGTTCCTATTCGCAAAGCTCAGGATGTGAAACAGGTTATCCATCTTTTGAAATCGGGTCTTCATGTCGACCGTAAGACAACCGCAGCACCCAGCATTCTTCCAGCCCTTTTCAAAAAAGGTCATTTCGAGCTGGATCTGTTTCATCGTTCGCGAAAAATCGCAGCGGCCCAAATTGAGATGCCAGTTCAAATGGAATTTTCGGCGAAAGCCTTGGCGCGGCCACTTTATTGGAGCTCATTTGTTTCACTTGCTCCAGCCAAAAATGGCTTCGAACTGCGATCGACCGAATCGATTGCTTCAGTCTGGCTTCAGACGGAAGAAGCTCAGAAACTGATTCCGCTGACATTGAAGGATCAAGTCGAAGCGGGTGATTTTTCAAGTCCGGCACTGTTTGTTTTGCTTAAAGGTCTTGGATTTTTGAGCCTTAAAAAAGCTTCACCCTTTCAAAAATATTGGGAAGAGCACGATCGGTATCTTTTCATGTCCTCGCGCCGGCGATCCATGGGCGATATTCGAAAAATTGGTGCCGCCTATCCGTTTTCCACCAAAGAGCCCACAGCGCCGGCGATCACAGGGAAAAAGTCGGTCGGTCTTCCTATCAGTACCGCACCCGGATTGCCGAAGGTCTTCAGCACTCGGCAGTCGGAAAGAATTTCGGCAGAAAAAAGCCTGCTGACGGTTCAGGATCTTTCCAATTTCCTGACGCTTTTAACCCAGCAAGAGCCACGCAAAGACGGAAGGACCAGGCGGATTTTCCCGGTGGCGGGAAATATTGATTCACCCGAGTTCGTGATTCTAAATTATTCGTGCCAGGGACTGAAAAAAGGCATCTACTTTTTCGACAGTCAGAAGCGAAAACTGATTTTTCTGGATGAAAATGAAGCCCGCGCGACGGCGCACGCCAAGCTGTATGCGCGCTATTGGTCGCTTGAAAATGGTGTGCCCCCGGTGATTATTCAGGCCGTCCGATTTTATCCGAAGATCGCCTGGAAATATCGCGGACTGAATCTGAAGGTCCAAATGGTCGAAGCGGGCGGCGTGTTGCAAAGCGCTCAGTTGATTGCGGCGCATCTTGGTTTGGGTTGCTGTCCATTGGGTTCCGGGGGAATTTTGCTTCAGCAAGAAAAAGTCGGTTCGGGTCTGCCCTGGGACCGAATTCCGATTATAGAGTTTGCGATTGGCAAAGAGGCTCGGTAGGCTTTCCAAGTTGGAGACCGGGATGGATCAAGAAATTCAAAACTTGGCGACATACGTCCGAAAGATGTTCGTGCTGGGACAAAGCAAGCGCTTGATCTCCAATCGGCTTCCACATTTCCAAGAAGACTTTTTTAACGCGAAAGATTTTCACCAGGCCGTCGCTGAAAACGAATTGAATCAGCAAGATGTTCTGTTTTTAGAAAAGCGTCCGGTTGAAAACTATTTTACCCGCGGCTTTCAAACTCAGCAGCCTTTGGATGCAAACGTTCTTCAGACAAGGATGAGTTCGGGCCAGCAAACGGTTCGTGTGAATGCGGCCTGGAGATTTCACGACAAGTTGAAGGCCTTGTACCAAGTTTTGAACACGGGGATTCAAGGCGAGATCACGATCAATGCCTACTATTCACAAAAAGACAGCCGCAGCTTTGCCTATCACTATGATATGTGCGATTGCGTGATCCTGGCGATGGAAGGCGTGAAAGAGTGGAAGTTTCTGGATGACAGTGAAGAGGAAGAAAAAATCCAAAAGCTTGTGCTGAATCCTTCTGACGGTATCTTTATCCCGCGTGGATTGATTCATAAAGCAAAATGCCTCAGCGATTCTTGCCTGCACATTTCATTTGCCTATGATCCCAGCGGCTTTTTCAGTCAATTCTGGTGCAAGGATAAGGCACGGCCTAAGACGGTCTTTTTAGAACAGTGAATAGACGAATGGGGCCAGCGGCGCCATCGTTTTGATAAACACGATCAGGATTGACAGCAAAATCAAAATCAAAAACAGGGGCACCTGTCCCGACATTTTCTGAGAGCGAAAAGCCTGAACCGTAAAACGCAGATCCCGTAATTTCCGTCGCAAAGCCATCATCGGATTTTCTCCAGCAAAGAAGTTCCCAACACCAAATGATCCATTGAAGTTCGTGTGAACATGCTGAGCGCTTGGCTGGCACTGCCGACAATCGGATAACCGCTGCCGTTGAAAGAGGTATTGATCACAGCCCCGTATCCCGTCAGTTTCTTCATTTCCAAAAGCACTAGATACAGAAGCGGATTTTCATTTTGCTCGACCAAATGCGCCCGTGTGGTGAGATCGACGTGCAATCCGGCTCGTAAAGGCTGGCAGTGCTCGGGCTTGACCTTTACCACATATTGCATCCACTTGGCGTGTTTGGTGAGGTTTGAACTTTCTTCGAAAATCCGTTCGGCTTCCGAGCTTAAAGTCGTCAAAGCGTAAGGGCGGAAGGCGCTTCGCTCTTTGACTTCGCGGCTGAGCTTGCGGGCCAAATCGACATGGCCTGGATGAATCAGAATCGATCGATTTCCCAAAGCCCGAGGTCCGGCTTCGCCACGCCCTTGATAAAGGCCGACAATTTTTTGATCGACGATTTTCTTGGCGATTTCACGGGCCAGGCTTTCCAGATCCGTAAATTTCTGCTGACGGAAATGTGAAAACTGATGTTTGCGGAAAGAATCAGGCTCGAAATGGTCGATCATATCGACCATGTTTTGATCCAAAGATTCCAGACCCAAATAGGGATGTCCGATGTGCTGGGAAGGCTGGAATCCTTTTCGATTTTCTGTTGCTGCCACGAATTGGGCTGTGCCCATTGAGGTGCCACCGTCTCCTGGATCAAATGGAATGTACATTTGAAGCTCGGGACGCTTGGAAAGAACTTTTGAATTGGCTTTGCAGTTCAAAGCGCATCCACCAGCATAGGCCAGATTTTTGGAACCTGTTTCCTGTAGAATTTTTTCGACAAAATTTTCCAGCACTTCTTCGAAGACAGTCTGAAGGCTGCACGCCACATCGGCCAGCCGTTGCTCGTCAGCTGAAACGTTTTGCTGATCAAAGTTTTTGAAGCAATCAAACTTGTACTTCAAAGTTTTTGATTTGGGTGGTCCAAATCTTTGCTCGAACTTCTTTGTGAAGGGACTTTTGTAAAAGCGAATGAAGTTGAAATACGTTTGATCGATCTGATAGCCGTCGGCATGGCCCACACCCAAAATTTCCCTGAAATCAGCGACATATTTGGGGGTGCCGAATGAAGAAAGGGCCATCGTGCTGCATTCACTGTCATTGGGGTTGAAGCCCAGGTACGCAGTCACAGCGGAATAAACAAGACCCAGCGAATTCGGAAACGGAATTTCGCGAAGGGTTTGAATCTGCGGGACTCCGTCTTTCCAAAATCCCTTGTACATGGACGAGCAAGACCAATCCCCAACTGCGTCCATCACTAGAATCGCGCACTCTTCAAAGTTGGAACCCATAAAGGCGGTCAGGGCGTGACTGAAATGATGAGAGAAGTAAGAAATGCGTCCCTCGGGGACCTGCAATTCTTTTTGCAGGTGGCCCAGCGCCCAAAGTTTTCGTTTGAACCATTCTTTGATGGATTCGGTAAATTCCAGATAAGTCCAAGGGTAGCGACTGGTGGACGCGCAAAAGACTCGGGAAAATTTGTGATAAGGATCTTCGTGAAAGGTCACGTGATCGAGATCCGAGGGTGTCAGTCCATGCTTTTTCAGGCAGTAGTTGATCGCAAAATGTGGGTAGCTGGCATCGTGTTTGATGTTCGTCATGCGCTCTTCGGTGACGTATTCAAGCACCCGGCCGTCTTCGACAAGCGAAACAGCGGAATCATGATAGCCGTAAGACACTCCGAGAACTTTCATCAGTACACTTTCCGGCTATTGTTAATAAAAACTGCGGCCGAGTTTCCCAGTCGCTGACTGGCCGCGATAAAAAAGAACGGAACGAAGACCAAATACATCAAAATAAAAAAAAGACTGACAATACCATTGAGAAGCCATTGCAGTTTTGAAATCCAGTTCTGATTTTTCTGCTTTGTCTCCAGTTCTGTAACATAGGAATGATACTGATCGGCAGGAACTTCCAGAAACTTGGGGGCCCGGATTCCAGCTTCGACGTGTTGGAGCTCTTCCTCAAGCACAAGATTCACATCTTGGTTCATGTTTTCATGCCTGGAAGCGTATTTGAGATTCGAAAAAAAACGTGCAGCGCTGCGTTCGCCTGCGGTCAAACTGGCAAAATACTTCCACAGAGGATCCTTTTCATCCGCCATGGTCATGCGGGAAACTGATTTGGGAGTAAAGTGGCCGTTATTTTCCTGCTGAAAGCCCCTTTTAAAAATATCGGCATGGCCTTCTTCTTCCAGGACATGAAGAAAGATTTTCGAGCGGATCTTGGGGTCAGGAATCCGTTTCAGCAGATTGTGCAACTGCCATGCGCTATCATCTTCAACAGCTTGGATCTCTCGGTAAAATCGGGAGCGGAAACTGCGAAAGCGGAAAAAAAATTTGAAAAACATTCCATAAAAGATATGATGGAGTTCAAGTTTGCGCGCCTTCATGTTGTGATAGTACTCAAATCAGAGTTTTTTGCGAAGATGAAAATCGGATCTTCGAAGCGCGTAGATGATGCTCTTGGACTTAGGTGGGGTGTCATTTTACATCGGTTGGGAGACTCGTTTGAAACGGAAAAATAACGGAACTACGAACGGTTCGGGAAAATCCAAAAAGAGAAAACCATCCTTGGTCCTTCGGGCACCGCGCCTCGAGGAATTTAAAACTCCATTTGAAAAAGATGATTCCA
>CBIHPB010000105.1:0-11038 GCA_966211485.1 uncultured Bdellovibrio sp. | reverse complement strand
GATTGATCCCGACAATTCAGCCGAGCCCGCACCGTCACCCTGGTCGATCACATTGTCGATCACCAGCATCACCGCACCGTAAGAGTCCGAATAGAATCCGTGGAACACAGGCTTGCCACCATAAGTGAACCAGTTGTTGTAAAACGCGTGGTGGTAGTTCGGATATTTTGTCCCGCTAGAAGGATTGCGCTCGTCATCGGCAGTGAAGTGTCCCGTGTAGTACTGGCCATTGTCGTAGTAGCTGATGTAAACATCGCCGGCGTACTGGTTGTATTCCACTTCTTGCAATTTCACGCTGATACGAAGATCTTTTGGATCGTTCACTGGGTGGGTCGCCACATATTCAGTCAACCGAGCGATCGTCACATTATCCAGGGCCGCAGTTGCACCGGCCGCAAAGTCCGAACCGCGAGGTCCGTCCGAATCACGAGGCGTTGTTGGTGCGACTGGCGTACTGTCTGTTGGTGTTGCAGGCGTTTCAGCAGTGCTGGAATCAAATCCATCACTTTTCTTCGCACAACCAACCCCAAAGAAAAGGGCCAGCGTCACCATTGTGACCGCGATTCCTTTTCCAACCTTCAGGTTTTGCGATTTCATAACCACTCCTTCATCATGGGCCTTCGCCCTCACAAGGGTGTATTACAAGGCCTGTGCCGATCTTCCATGCCCGTCTGTAACTTCGCGAGATTGCTCTGATCTTTTCGACGAGTGTTTCAGAATGAGACTGAATTAAGGAATTTGAGATCCGGATTGCTCTGCCATTTTCGTCACCGAATGAATGTTTCGCGATTCCGAAGACTTAGACCGGAATTCGCCCGAATTTCTGAAATTTCACTGTTGCCACCACCTGGGTTTGTCCAAAGCTTGGACAGTTGGGCTGCGAAGGAATTTGGTGGGAGATCCAGTTCGAATTCGTTTGCTCGAGCGTCTCACCTTGAGAATCCTGGCCGTTTTTTCTCAAATGATTCTCTGAGTGACCGATAGAGAGTTAAGACATGCTTTAGAACCGAGTCCTACAACCTGTCAGCCGAGGCGACATGAACCCACATCCGGCCGAAATCGCACAAGAGATCAAACAGTACGCGTTCTTTTCGTCGTTCGACGAATCTCTGCTGCTGCAAGTTTCAACCATGGTGCGTGTGGTGGACTTTCCAGCGGGCCATGTGCTCCTCGATGTCGACCAGATGAATGACAAGCTCTACTTTCTGCGTGAAGGAATGCTGGAAATCCTGGTCGATGGCGAACGAGTCAATGAGCTGGCTAAACCCGGCGAAGTCATCGGCGAGATGAGTGTGCTTTCCGGCAAACCGGTCAGCGCCCAGATCCGAACTCAGACTCCGGTGAAATGCTTCTGCATTTCGGCCGAAGATTTTGCGCACGTTCATCCCGGACAAAAAGACCGCTTTCAATTTCTGCTCTACCGAATCTACTCGGGCGTGCTGACTGACCGCCTGATGAAGACCAACGAAAAAGCAAAGCTCTACGAAATCACTTCGCGGGAACTTGCCACCAAAAAGCGCGAGCTTGAGATGGTCACCTCGGCCCAGATGAATTTCCTGCGCGCCGAAGCCAATGAAAACCGCAAGAAAGTCCTTTTACTTGAGCCCAATAAAAAACAGCAGAACATTATCAAAACCGCAGTCGGCAGCACCGGCGTTCAGCTTTTGATCGCCAACACCATCGAAGAAGCGCAGTCCGCCTACACAGACAAACCTGATGTGATTCTTTGTGATGAATCTTCTTCCGAATTTTTAATGTGGGCGAACGAGCAAAACTTCACCGGTAAAACCGTGCTGATCGAATCGCCCAATCTTGACTTCACTAAACTGCACGCGCTGAACTTTGTGCAAAACGTGATCTCACGTGCACCCGACGATCGCGCCGGCACGGTGAAGAGCCTGCTGACGACGCTGACCAAAATCCTGCACAACAATTACTTTGGTATTGAAAAATACCTGGCCTGGGGCACCGAGGTGCAAAGCAAGAAGCTGACAAACTCGAAAGAACGCGAGGCCGTTCGCGAGGACATGCTCACCCACTTTAAAGGCCTGGGAATTCGTGGCTCGCTCTTGGATCGTGTTCAGGTCGCGGCTGAAGAGATGATGATGAACGCGATCTACGATGCCCCTGTCGACATTCAGGGGAAGTCCCTGTTCAACCACCTGCCTCGCACGACCGAGATCCGCCTGGCTGCGAACCAGCAGCCGGATCTGCGCTTTGGCTGCGACGGGAACCTTTTGGCTGTCTCAATTCAAGACCCTTTCGGAGCCCTCTCCCGGGAAGTCATTATTAAATATCTTCAGAGCTGCTATAACAATCAGGCCGGAACCATGAACACAGAAAAGGGCGGCGCCGGTCGCGGCCTTCACCAAATCCTGGAATCCTGTGATTGGACCATCTTCAATATAAAGCCCGGCGAGAAGACCGAAGTCATTGGGCTCTTCGATATTGACCAAAAGCGTGAAGGACTTCCACAGTTTCATTACTTCTTTGTCAAATAGGCCCTTATCTATACTTAGCTCTCACAGGAACTGCGACCAAGAATTGATCAGTATGGGGTCAATCGCAGGCGGTTGAGATAAGATTCGTCAAATATATTTTTGTGAAGGTCTCAAGATACGGCGAATTTGTCCGATGAGATCTCTATATGAGAAACACAGTCCAAATTACACCTCCACAAATGCTCGCAATCGGTGCCGTTATCTTGTTTGCGTTGCGGGTTCTGGCTCACTTCTAGCCTGAAGCCCTCGGGAATCAATCGGCGTCTGCAGGCGTGCTTGTGGATAATAATGCCGAAGGATTTCCTGATAGCTCACGCCTTGACGACCCAGAGCTCTTGCACCCCACTGGCAGAGCCCCACACCGTGACCAAACCCACGGCCCTTGAACTCAAACACATCCGCTGATTTTTTCGCTTCAAAAAATGTACTGCGCAACTGATCAAATCCCAAGGCCCCACGAAATTCGTGTGCCGACATCCGCGTCTTTTCACCGGACTCCCACAGAAGTTCCATCTTTTGCACGCGATCCTCTGGCATCGCCCGGATCAAACTGAAGTTTTGCAAAAGCCCCAGATCTTTTTTCAAGATCACACGAAGTTTTTTTGAAATATCCTCCACCGAGAGATTGAGACTCCAAGTGTGTTTGCCTTCAACCGGACAGCTGGCATCTACGGCCACACCGGTCGAGCCACCAAATCCCCAAACATCTCTCGCGTTCGACGTGCGACCGCCACAGTCCGAGTGATAGTAGGCCTTCAGTGTTTGACCTTTGGCGGTTTGAAGAACAATGCCTTCGGTCTCCATCACCGCTTTGCGAGCTTTGGCCACCAAGGGGCTATCGAAATCTTCTTCGCCGATGTGCGAGAAAACCTGATCCAGAATCGTGCTTTCCACATGGTACGGAGATTTCGCGCGTTCTTGCATGGTGACCAGGGCATAGGATCTGGCCGCAATCGTCTGCGCTTTCAAAGTTTCCAAAGGCCAAGATAGTGGCATTTCACTGGCGATCACTCCGATCAGATAGTTTTCCAGCGGCAGAATCCCGATCACATCAAAATTTTTCGTTTTTTGCGGGCTTAAGAAAATCTGTGTCGGCAAGGCCTTACCCGCCTGTCGAAGTAAGATCGCTTTCATCGCCAAATACGGAGTCTCGATGATCTCAGTATGGCCCGAGCGCTGAATCTTCCAACCTTGATTCGAGCGTTCGATGCGGATGCGTTGGTTTTGTGGGATGCTGACTTTTTCGAAAGCCACAGCTCGTCCGCGGATTTGAACACCCAGGCCTTCCAATTCGAGACTATTCACCGAGGACTGAAGACGCACGCGAATCGGCGGATTATCGAAGGCTTGGGCTTGGATGGTGACAGCAAAACCAATAAGCAGTCCGATCAAAGTCGTAGCCTTCATGCCGAACCCACATCCCTGTTGGTTTCAAAAGCCACGACCTTGTGGCCTCAGGAACTTAGGCTACTGGAGATTTCAGATGCTGACACGGAATGCTCGGGACTGGACCTCGAGACTGGACTTTACTCTGGCTTTATTTGGCAGAATCGGATCAAAGAAGACCGAGAGATTTCATCACCAGCTTGAGATCTTCCCAAGCCTGCTTCTTCAGCTCCGGCTTTTTCAATAGCTCTTCGGGCGAGTGCGTTTGAAACTTCGCTTCCTCTTCTTTTTGAAGCTTGAGGAAGATTTCAGAGGAGAAGCTGACCACGCGGTCCGCGGCCATCACGGCGACTTGCAGTTCGCTGGCAGAGATCTGAGCCGCATTGAGAATGGTGATTTGCTCTGGGAGAAGCTTCATCGCTTCCCGCATTTTCTGGAAAAGCTCCATCGCAGGTTGCGACCAGCCCTTGCTATCGATGAAAAGAACGGTTGGAAGCTTGGGGGCCTCGGGCGCAACAGGCTCTTCTTCAACCACTGGTTGAGCAGGCCAAATCACGCCTTTCAGTCCGAGGACGTTTTCCAGGTACCAAAGATAGCTTTCCATCAGATTCACCTTACCTTGGTCATGGACCGAGGTCCAGTTTTACGCAAGATGACTCAAAGCTACACAAGACCGTCCGATAAGAATGGCATGGAAATCTTTCGCTTTAATATCTTACCAATGGCCGATATCGAACGCCGCGAAGCTTTCAAAGAAGCCGTGAACAACTGCCCTCATTGTGGGTCAGCGCTTGAATTCGAAGTGGAGATCTACGAGCGCGAGAACCGTCTGAAAGAAGACGGTCACTGCCCTTCTTGCTCGGTGCACGTGCGCACTGAAGTTCACGATATCCAGTAATCTCGGCCGTTCTGCTTCAATTATTCTTCTGTCTCGTACGGAAGTTCCTGCATGAGGATTTCGTGCTGGCCCATTTCGTTGGTGCGCTGAAACAACACGCGAAATTTCGTGTAAGGCTTGCAGAGAACTTCTTCCTCTTCGACTTGTGAAATGCCAGCTGCGTTCTTTTGCTCAACCAAAGAAAAATCAGCCACATACCGGCAAGCAGACTTTCCCCCCGGCAAAGTCCGAATGATAAACTGCGCTTCCCCATCGAAGCCTTCCGCCACCGAAGTGCTGGTGTAGCCGGGCCAAAGGATCAGCTTTCCTTTTTCATATTGCTCGTCCAAAGCGTCGATTCGTTTTTGATCGCCATCAAAACCCTGACCGCGTTTCACATAGCCATCATACCCTTTGATTTTATCCAGGGCCGAAGACAGATGCTGACCAATCACGGCAAAGCGTTCTCGGGTTTGCAGCGCCAGTTTCAATTCATTTTTCTTCAGATCCTCATTAGCCGCTTCGCGGATCGCGCGGTTAAGAGATTTGTATCCTTCGCCCGTATAATAGAACATCGAAAATATTTCTTTGGCGTTCATGAAACAAGTTTCTTTTTTCCCGACAAGACCACGCCTGATGTACTCGTCCGTCCACCCCAGAATGGCGGCGATCGAATTTCCCGCGTAATTGGGCTCGCCATCTTTGGTTTTAAATAACGAACGATCCAAAAGTCCTTGCGCACGAACTTTCGCCATAAATTCTTCGTAAGTCAGATGCAAATCGACGTCGGCAAATTTTTCGGCATTCTTTTCGGCTTCGCCCAAAGTTTTAAACCGGCATTGCGGACCGAGATCATATTTCGCACTTTTTTTTGCTTTGTTAAAAATGGCCTGCAGTTGCTTGTCGCTTGGTTGACTCGAACCGGCCTGCGCATAGGCGAAAGACAGGCATAAGATCGCAAAAAAGAAGAAAAGCCGGGCCTTTTTTTGAGCCATAGGGACGTCCTTTGGACCTCGTTGTGGCCCAGGCTTCACTATTCGATTTTCATGCCGCTACCGCCTAAAAGGAAATGGCTTTCGGTCACCTTCCGGCGTCCAAAACTTCGACAAGACGCCCGCGCTGGGCACCCGCTATTATTTGGCCTTTTTCTCAAGAATTTGAAATTCGCCCTCGGAGACAAATCGGAAATGCTGCAAATTTTGACCAAGCGCTGGAAAATCCGGATGCATTTTCATAACGGATTTCCGGAAATGAATGCCAGGCTCGGTGGCGTCCAAAGAAATTCGCAAAAGAAAAGAATCCGAGAAATGTGTTTGCAGATCAAACACAATTTCATTCTCTTTGAATTCACGTTTGCCATGAAACCAGGCCGATCCAGCCTTGATGGTCTCAAGCAAACTAGAGTGCGCTGAAAAATGCATTTCAAAAATCCGTTCGATTTCAAAGCGCTTGATCTCCGGAAGCTTTTTCATATCGCGCTGGTAATAGTGCATGACCCAGGTATTGAACGGAGTCGCAAGATTTTCATAATCCACTGTCGACAAAGCTGTGAACCATCTCTGCCCATCGGCCGTCCGCTCGAACTTTTTCCACGGCAGCTGCGGAAAATCTTTGACGATGTGTCTGGCATCAACTCCGAAAGGATAACAAGTCTTCTGGCAAAGCCCCAAACTGCGATTCGGACCGCGCAAGATTTCAAGGTAGTTATTTCCGCGGGTTTTGATATAAACCCCTTCCCAAGAATCTTCTCCAGCGACCACGTTCTGATGAGACGCACACTCGAACTTCTGAAAAATCGTTTTGATCTCCTCAAATTCCGAATCATTGGCGATAAAAAACAAATGATCCAAAACCAAAGTCGAATGCACGGGATCCCGCTCGTCCGGCGTCACCGATTTTTGCTGGATGAGATCCAATGCATGCTTCAGAGAGTGGGTATTCAGCGGCTTGGTCAGATAAGCACTCGCACCCAAAGCAATCGCATCGATGATTTTCTCGGACTCGCCTTCCGAGGTCACAAACACCACCGGAAGACTTTGCAGCTCAGGAGTTTGGCGGATAAATTCGAGGCAATCCAACCCCGTCGGGCCACCCATGTTTTGATCCAGAAAAACCACGTCCGGAAGCGGTTTTTTCTCAGCCATCATTTCTTCCAAGCGCTCTTTCACTTCGAACGCGTTCACGGCTTCGACAAACTGAGTGAATTCATATTGCAAGAGCTGCTTTTTTAAAAGAGCCCGCATTGTATCGGAATCATCTGCCACAAGAGCCAGTCGCTTGGATTTTCTCATGTGGATCATTCTATCGAAAGAAAGCGAACCTGAATTGTTAAGTTTTCCGGCACGTCGAGGTCTAGCCGAATTACTCTTTCAGCTGACTGAGATCGATCGAAGGATTGGACACTTCGGTGTCGTCATCATCTTCATTCAGCTGTAGCAAAATTCGCTCGGCCAGAACGCGATTGAATCCAGGAATTTTCGCCAAATCTTCAACTTCGGCCGCTTTGATCGCCTGCACATCCGGGAATACTTTAAGAAGTTCTTTCTTTCGCTTTTCACCAAGGCCAACAACGAAATCCAAAGAACTTTCCAGACTTGTCGCCTCACGAAGTTTGCGATGATAGGTGATTGCAAAACGGTGCGCTTCATCGCGAATTCCCACCAGAATATGATGAGCTTCGGAATTGCTCTTAAACACAACCGGATTCTGCCGGCCTGGAATATAAAATCGCTCTTCGGTGCTGAGTACCTCTTGATCTGAAAACTCTCCCTGTACGCGGGCTTTCGCAAGACCCACGACCGGCACGTCATCGCGACCAATTTCTTTCAAGATCTTCACAGCGGCACTGAGCTGCCCCTTACCACCATCCACAACCACAAGCTGGGGGTCATCGTATTCGGTGTGACGGAATCTGCGGCTTAAAACCTCTTTCATCGAGGCAAAGTCATTGGCGCCTTCGACGGTTTTAATTTTGTAGCGGCGATAGTTTTCTTTACTTGGCACCCCGTCTTCGAAGACGACTTGGCTTGCAACACTTTCTTCGCCTTGGAAATTGGAAATATCAAAACACTCGATCCGAAGCGGCAAAGCCGGAAGACCCAAGCGTTCTTGAATCTCCTGCAGACCGCGCTGCTTTTCTTCGGACTTGGTCACATACTTTTCAAAATGCGCCTGAGCATTCTGATTGGCCATATCCACCAATGCCGTCGCCTTTTCGCCTGTTCCCAAGCGCACAACGACATCAGCCCCCGAGCGCTCTTTTAGGACTGCTTCCATCAGCTTCATCATATCGACGCCGACTTCCACCGGCAGCAGCACTTCTTCAGGGATGATATTGTCTTCGTAGTATTGATTCAAAAATGAAATCAGCCATTCGCGCGCATCCTCGGCCGGATCATGTGGATCTAGCATTGGGAAGTAATGCGAACGTGTTCCCAGCACCCGGCCTTGTCGAACGTGCACCGTTTCAATCAAGCAGCCGCGATCATCACCGAAAAATCCAATCGCATCTTGATCTTTATCACTGGTGGCATTGATAACCGATTGCTTTTCCAAAATCGCTTTGATCGACGTAATCGAATCACGCAAACGGGCCGCGACTTCAAACTTCTCTTCATCCGCCGCCGTCTTCATTCGCTCATTCAGCTGCTTGATCACACGCTTGTCATGCCCGCGCAAGAAATTCTTCGCACCTTCGATTTCTTCGCGGTACTCTTCCTTAGTGACCAGCGCCACACAGGGTGCCGTACAACGACCAATCTGATGAGTCATACAAGGTCGCTTGCGAGTTTTAAAAACCGAATCCGTGCAGTCGCGGATCTTAAAGGTGCGATTCAAAAATTTGATCGTCCCTTGAACTGCCAAACCTTTGGTGTAAGGACCAAAATAAAGCCCGCCATCTTTTCGAACCTTGCGGCTGAGATAAAGTCTTGGGAAATCATCGGACCACGACAGCTTGATATACGGATAAGCTTTGTCATCTTTGAGGCGAATATTGTACTTGGGCCGATGTTTTTTAATCAGCGAAGCTTCCAGCAAGAAAGCCTCAACCTCGGTCTTCGTCAGAATATATTCAACTTCGCGGATATGGCTGACCAGATGCCGCGTCTTGACCGAATGATCTTTGCTGTCCTGGAAATAACTGCGCACGCGCGCACGCAGATTCTTGGCCTTTCCGACATAGATAATCTTGTCAGCCAGGTTCTTCATCAAATAGACGCCCGATTGGGTCGGATACTCTTTGACCTTCTCTTTTAGAATTTCAAATTGCACAGGGTCTAAATGCGAAACCGCCATGAGCTTGTTATCTCATGGCGGTTTTAAAGATTCAAATAATTGAAATCTGGATTACTTGGTGCCCGAAGCTTTCGCCGCACCAGCAGACGCCGTCGACGCAGGAGAGCCGCCTTTAAACAGATTCGACACAGCCTTATCTGTCACAGGTCCACCCTTGCCATCACACTGATTTTTAGCAGCACAGAAGGTGTCCTTATCATTTAGCATGGCCTGCATCTTCGATTGCAGATAGGCGCCAAGATTTGATTTATCAATTTTCGAATTCAGTGTGGCTTGAGCGAGTTCCAAACTGCCGGATCTCGCCACCAGATCCTGATACTGCCCCAGCAATCCCTGAGTTTGAAAGAATGTCCCCAACGCACTATTAAAAGATTTTGTTTGGTCTGCGAGATCCGATTTTGCGTCTTTCAGGTCTGACTTCGCTTCTTTCAAACTATCATTTGCATCGATCAGTTTGCGCCCGCCCTCTTGCAATTCACGAACAGCTTGCGCTGACTTATTTCCAGCCGCATTCATGCTTGAGCGCGCCGTATTCATCGCCGTCTCTGCATCATCCATTGCTTTTTTCAGTTCAGGAGTTCCTTTTCCTTGTCCAAATCCCCAGATTCCCCCAGCCACGTCATCAAACTTGGCTTTGGCATCATTGTAGGCCTTATTTGCCTTGGCATAGGTATCGCTGGCAATTCTGTAATCAGACTGCGCAGTTTCAAGCGCTCTGGTCAATCCAACATTCGTTTCCTTCAATTTAGCGACAGTTGTATTCAGTGTTGCAACCGTTGAGCTTAAAGTCCCAACAGAAGCCTTTGCCTTTGCCACGTCTGCCGCATCGGCTGCGAAACTCGATGCACCTGTTAAAAGAACCAAAGCAGTGACTAGGACCTTCATACACCCTCCAAAATTGATAGGAAACACACCAAGCTCAGAATACTGAGCCTGATGTTCTCTTCCTACTGGACGATGGGATAGAATTGTTTATTTCACGGTCACAGTGATCGTTTGGCTCATCTTAGGTCCAAAAGATCGGTGCGCACCATCTGCAAACTGCAAGGTCAGTGTGTGTTTACCCGGAGGCAAGGTCACTTCCGTCTCGGTCTGCCCTTTTCCAAAGTGCAGGTGCTTGTCATCGTTTGGAATCGGCATGCCGGCCTCGATGGGTCCCATATCAACTAATATGTGGTGATGGCCCGTGGTCATTTCATCCGGCGCTTCACCCGCAGGGCGCACTTTCAAGCCTTCGACCGACATCTTCACTTTAAAGGTCTTCCCAACTTTGGCGTTGTTCTTGGGCTCGGTGATTTGAACTTTCGCGTTTTTAATCGCGCCGTCCATCGAGCTTCCCAGTTTCTCTTCCTCGGTCGGTTGATGAGGAACCGTCGCCGGAGGCGCGGCTGGAGTCGGCTTGTTCTGAGCCCAAGCCATTTGAGTCACGATCATCAATGCTGCAATCAGAGTGGTTTTCATAGATGCCTTCCTTGTCGTCGTTTTTGCCGGTCATTCAACGACCGTTTTTTCTATTTACTTTTTGACTCACTTTTCAAAATCACAGCTTTTCAGGCGGTGCTTTTGTTTTCGCATTCTTTTTTGAAGCCGCCGCCTTGAGAGGAATCACTTTGGCTTCCGCCAAATTTTCCTCCGTCAGTTTCCCGTCCTGAACCTGTTCGGATTCTTTTTCGACACTGCCACCAGGACGGATATTCAGCTCTAGAATCTGCAGTCGTTTGACTTCGTCGCGGATTTTTGCCGCCTCTTCGAAATCCAAATTATCGGCGGCCTTTTTCATCTTCTTGCGCAAAGTTTCGATCTCTTTGGCCAAGGCCCCCGGCTGTCCCGCGTACTTCTCGAACAAGTTCACCTGTTTTTTTGGCTCTTGTCCAATATTAGCTGCCGGATTTCCGTCAAATAGATCTCCCAAACCATCGCGAATTTTCTTTTGAATCGAAGCCGGCGTAATCCCGTTCTTTTGATTAAACGCCGATTG
>CBIHPB010000104.1:0-11109 GCA_966211485.1 uncultured Bdellovibrio sp. | reverse complement strand
CCGGGGATCTGAAAGCCAAAGTAAGGCGCGTTTCGGGAAATATCCCAATCGCGCAGTGGCTCGTTAAACCACTCCAGCATTTTATTGCCGACTTCTTTGGCCGTATGATTTGGCAGCCATTCTTTGAGATAGGGCGCAAAATCATTAAGCTTAAACATGATTTGCTCGCTTGGTTTTTTCACCGGCGGATTTCCGCAGACCGAGCAATAAGCGCCAATCAAATCAGCTGGCGTGTAAGTCGAGGCACACACATCACATGAATCGCCATACTGGTCCTTCGAGTGACACTTGGGGCATTCGCCCTTCACAAAGCGGTCCGGCAAAAACATTTTGTCGTGCTCGCAGTACAGCTGCTGAATACTTTTCGAGGTCAGATGATTTTTTTCTTTCATCTTCGCATAGAAAAGCTCGCACAGTTCTTTGTTCGCCTGAGAATTGGTTGACGAGTAATGAGTGTGCTCGATCTGAAAGCCTTTGAAATCCGCGACGTGATCTTTCCAAGCCTGATCAATCAGTTGTTCCGGCGTGATCCCACGCTTGCGGGCTTCGACCATGATGGGGGTCCCATGCGTGTCGTCAGCGCAGATAAAAAGAACTTCGTGGCCGCGCATTTTTTGGAAACGCACCCAGAAATCCGCATAGAGATGTTCGAACATATGGCCCAGATGAAGCGGGCCGTTGGCGTAGGGGAGAGCGCAGGTCAGAAGTATCTTTCTCATAGGACCTGCACTCTAACAGAGCGCTTGAAGAAACGCGCTTATTTCTGGCCTGCGTCGAAGTCCACATGGCCATCTTCGAGGTGATAAACGGCGGTTTGAATCATCAAATCACCATTGGCCACTCGATTTCGAATGATATCCGAGCGAGCCATCAGATCCTGAGCGACTCCGGCGGCATTGGCCCAAGTCTCTTTTTCCACGTTTGAAGTCGCTTTTTGGCCTTTGAAGCTTGCCAGTCGCGGGTGAATATCATGCACCAGATTGTTCAAAGCCGGGCTTCCAGCGTCAGCACCTTCCAGTGTTGCCATCGCAGCCTTTACAGCTCCGCAAGAGGTGTGACCCATTACGACCAAAAGGCGTGAACCCAAATGCTCAAGCGCGTATTCGATGCTGGCAATCGAGGCCTGATCCGGAATTTCGCCAGCGTTTCGAACCACGAAAACTTCGCCCAGTTTTTGATCAAACACGATTTCCGGTGGAACGCGGCTGTCCGAGCAAGACAAGATGATCGAGTGCGGAGTCTGACCTGTTGAGAGGCGTTTGATATCTTTCGGTGACTGGCCATCCTTGCGCAAAGTGCCTTTGCGGTAACGGATATTTCCGTTTTTCAACCAGCCCAGGGCTTTCATGGGCTCGACACCTTTTTTTTCTTCGTGTTTCGCAGCAGGAGCGGCGGTTGCGGGAACGTGGGCTGGAGCTTTGGCTTCCTCGTGAGCCACTTTTTCTTCCTGAGCTTTTGCGGGTTCCGCTTTTTCAGCTGGGGCCGACGCTTCGGCTTTTGCTGCGGATTCCGTCGCCGTCTGAGTTTGGGCCGCGGCTTCAGCGGGTGCGAGATCTTCTGTGCGGCGCGATTTCCAAGCACAGGCTGAAGAGAGAAGTGTGGATACAATCAAAACTGAGAAGGCGATTTTCATGACAGACTCCTTGAATTTATCTGTAGGCAAGCCTTAAAATTGTTTCAGATGGGCGGATGGGGATGCAAATGAATATTCCATTGCTGGACTCGCAGAAAATTCTCGAAAATTTGAAGTCTCGTCACAATCCGTTTTGGCCGCAGTACCACGCCTACTACTCGACTTGGCTTGGCGGGATCACGACAGACCCGGCTTTGATGATGCTCCCGATGGACGATCATATGGTGCATCGGGGAGACGGGGTTTTTGAAGCGATCAAGACCGTGGACCGTCATGTTTTCTTAATAACACCGCATCTCGAGCGGCTCGCTCGTTCGGCCGCATCGATTGGCCTCAAGCTGCCGTTTGAAATTCCCGAAATTCAGTCGATTCTATTGCAGACGTTGAAGGTGGCCAATCAGCCAAATGTTTTGATTCGTCTTTTTGTGTCGCGTGGGCCTGGCGGCTACACGACGAATCCCTATGACTCGGTGGCAAGCCAGATGTACGTGACGATCACTGATCTGCGCACGCCCAAGCTTGAGCTTTACACCAACGGAGTCAAAATCGGTCGCAGCCTGATTCCGGTAAAAGAGTCGTGGATGGCGCAGGTGAAGTCTTGCAACTATCTTCCCAACGTGATGATGAAAAAAGAATCCGTCGACCGAAGTCTGGACTTCACGGTTGCGTTCGATGACGACGGCTTTTTGGCCGAGAGCTCGACCGAGAATATCGCCATTGTCGATTCACAAGGCGTGCTGGTGCATCCGAAGTTTGAAAACATCCTTCGTGGCACGACGATGATTCGCGTTTTTGATCTGGCTCGCACGGTGGGAATGAAAACAGATCAAAGAAATCTCACTGAATCTGATCTCTTATCAGCTCGGGAAGTGATGATGATCGGAACGACATTGGATGTTCTGCCTGTGACGTCTTACGAGGGAAAGTCCATTGGATCCGGAGTCGTCGGTCCGATTGCAGCAGAATTGCGACAGGTCCTTAGTCGTGATTTCTCGCAGGGGCCAAGTTTCTAGGCTGAATTTTTCTGTCAGTTGCTGTTCTTAGTCGAAGTTTTACTGTTTACGCTGGATTTTGGTCCAGCACCTATTCGCCGAATTCTCAGAACTTCCAGCTCTCCAAAAATTTCATGTAGGAATAAAGACTAAAGGCCACATTTTATTGTGAAGGTTTCCTTTATGCCGATGAGTCATCTACACTAAATAGTAAGAGAACTAAATAACTTTTATTTAAGAGGACCTGCGGTGGAAAAAGAGAGAGTTCTGATCGTCGATGATGAAGCTGAGATTCGCGAATTTCTAGGTGAGGTGCTTTCCAGTAACTACCAAACGATTTTTGCCAAGAACGGTGTTGAGGCTTTGGAAATTGCGACAGATAAATTACCTGATGCTGTCATTCTCGATATGATGATGCCGGGCCCAACCGGTCTTGATGTCGTGAAAGCTCTTCGTCAAAATCCTCTGACCGAATCCATTCCGGTTCTGATCTTGACGGCTTCTGACAGTGTGGCGAATCGAATCGACAGCTACACGTCGGGTGTGGATGATTTTATCGCCAAACCTTTCCATCCGACCGAGCTCTTGTCACGTGTCGCTTCCAAAATCAGCCGCGTGAAAAAACGTTCGGGTGGGGACGCCTTCCGCTGTCACCTAGGCGGATTGATGATGGACCTGATCAATCACAAGGCCGAGTACATGGGAAAAGAAGTGGGCTTAGGCTTTATCGAATTCAAAATCCTGCATTGCTTGATCAAGAACTCAGGCTAGATGGTCGACCGAAATACATTGAATGAGTTTGTTTGGGGCAAGGATCTTCCAAGCGAACGCGCGATGGATCCGCATATCACCGCTCTTCGCAAGAAGCTGGCAGAGACGAATGTGGAACTGAAGACTATCTACGGTCGCGGCTATAGCTTGCATCTGAAGACGGATTTGTAGTTCGGGAAAAAACTCAGCGATCATGCAAAGGCTCCATCCGGAGCCTTTTCTTTTTCGGATCACATTTCAAGCTCTTGCCGATTCCTAATAAGGATCGATGATGACCAAATCATATGTCGGAGTGACGACGATATTTTCCTTGTGGAGGAAAAGCGTTTGTGCGGAAAAGTCCATATCATCAGACCCAATTGTCAGAACGCCATCGCTATGCAGTCTCGCCAATGGAAACCGCTTTTTCAGTTCCTGAAACAAATCGCCGAGACAGGCTCGATATTTTTTTTCCAACATTATTTTGAGCTTTTTCGGGGTCGAATCACTGAGGAGAACTCGCTTCAGATTTGTGCCGTGGGTGTCGCTCATCTCGGCAATGTTTTCGGAGATCAGTCGAGCCTTTGGGACTTGAAAGCGATCCGCCGAGTCCCACCGAGGATTTTGTATGGCCTGACGAATGGTTTCAAAGCGAGTGATATCGGACTGGGCCATCTTGCTGTCTTTGTAGTCTTTAAAGATCTTTGACGAGCCATTCTCAGACACAACCCGGTAAACATCGCCGCCGACGATACCCTTTCCCAAATGAAAAACCTGTGCGTTTGGGGGAGCCTCAAAGGGGACTCTTTGCTGATACAGATCCCCTTGCTGAATTTCAACCTGTCCATATGCAATGCCAGGAAAGAAGATCCGACCGTGAGCTTGGTGGCAGAAGACCGCTTCTTGCCCAAAAACGGTAACCGAATGGCCAATAGATAGACAGAGCCATGCCATGACCAGCACTTGAATAAGTCGCGATGAGGATCGATTCATACCGGTTGATCATTGCAAGAGACCAGCCGAGCCAGACTCGAACTGATCAGGAATGCTGAGGGCATCCAATCAAGGTGGGATCGGAAATCATTCCATTATTGACCAAAGTAAGGCGTAATAATCTAATCCTGACATGAAGTTTTTTAAGCTTGGACATATTAAAAGTACCGGTACTTTAGCTTGGGGAATTGTGCTAATTCTATTAAGCTTGGCACTTTTTGTACGGGTGTCGAATCTTAAAGGAAAGTTCTATTGGATAGATGAAGTATCAAGCTCGTTTGTTATTACCGGACATTGGCCAGAATACATTGATAAAGAAATCGAGAAAAATACTGGCCAGATCATTTCGATAGGTCAGTTTCGACAAGCATTAGAACAGCAACCAAGCTCCGATACAGGACAACTGATATCATCCCTGCTTAATTGTGACCCTCAGCATTCTCCGTTATATTTTGTATTAGCTCAGAAATGGGCACTTATTTTTGGAGCAAGTCCTCAGAGTCTTAGGATGATTTCCGCTATTTTGAGCTTCGTTGGAATTCCCATTTTTGCTTGGCTTTGCACAGAGCTATTTGGAACTTTCTTCTTCGGAATAATCGGCTTAAGTCTAATTGCCATTGCTCCCTTTCCCGTTCTATTTAGTCAACAAAACAGAGAGTACGGTTTGTGGTTTACAGTGTGTGCTCTTTCCACAGCGCTATTACTTTTGGCCAATAGAAAGAATAATCGATACTGCTGGATGGCCTATGGTTTTTCGGTGGCAATTAGTTTGTATACCTTTTTGTTTTCACTTCCTTTTCTTTTCAGTCATTTACTATTTCAATGGTGTGAACGAAAATCAGGTGCTGACTCACGTTTTAACAAATTTATCTTATGCTTCGGAATTGGTATCTTGGCCTATGCGCCTTGGATGATAAACATATTGCTGAATGCCCAAAAAGTTTTGAGCTTGAATGATTGGTCATCAAAATACTTGGAACCATCACTCTATCTCCAGGGTATGATTTTAAACTTTTCAAGACTTTTCCTAGATTTAGATCTTCCGTCTTTTCAACCATTGCCCTTGGACCAGATTCCAATGTTAATTTCAATTCTCATAACTTTTGCGATCATTATTTTAAGTATTTTAGTCTTGTTAAAACGTTTTTCGCCTCCTAAGAGAGTTCTTGTAGTCTCTATGTTTGCATTTCCACTTTTATTTCTATTTTCGATGGATGTTTTTGCTGGTAAGGGCATTCATGCGCTTGTTGGGCGACAACTAATGCCGGCGTGGATCAGTGTTTATCTGGCAGTTGCATTCGCCATCGGGTTGGGTTTGCGTTCAACATTTTCCGTGAAAAGGGGAATCGCTTTAAGCGTATTGATCATCATTTTATCTTTTGAAACTATATCGATCGTATCGTACATTCCTCAGAAACATTGGTGGCCACTGAAGCCAAAAGCGCTCTTTGACGATGCCGTCGCTATTGAGTCTTCAAACCCTGAATTGTTGGTCACTTCAGAAATCGAACCTAAGCAGTTTATTTCGATGAGTTACAGCCTCAGGCCAGATCTCTTGTTGTTAACTTTGAAAGATTACCAATCGGTTCCTAATCTTGATAAAATAAAAAAGGTGGCTCTTTATCGTCCAAGTCAATGGTTGCTCGAAGCTTTTAAAGTTGATTTCAATTTGGAAAAACTGGCCGATGACATTTGGATTGCCCGACTGAAGAAAAGGAGCTGATCATAAAACACGACCTTCTGAATCTCCGAAATCCAGAATCACTCAGCATTTCGTGTCAGCCTAAGTCTCGAGCTGAATCTTCTCCAGCAAGAGCGGATCTTCCAAAACCTTCTCGCCGCCACGAGCGATCGTCGTCAGTGGATCATTTGCGATCTTCACTGGCAGTCGCACTTCGTTTTGGATTCGCAGGTCGATATCGCGGATCAAAGCACCGCCACCGGCCAGCACGATACCAGTCTCAATGATGTCCGAGACCAGCTCGGGCGGAGTCTGCTCCAGCGCCAAGTGAACAGCGTCGATGATTTCTCGCAAGCAATCATCCATGGCGTTTCCGATATCTTCCGACGAAATTTCAATCGTGCGCATCAGACCTGAATTGAAATCGCGACCCGTGACTGTCGTCGAGCGAATGTCTTTCTTCGGACAAGCGGTTCCGATTTGAACTTTCAATTGCTCGGCGACCATTTCGTTGATGATCAAAAACTTTTTCTTTTTCAGGTAATCGATGATCGCCTCATCGAACTTGTGTCCACCCAAACGCACGGCTTGGCAGTACACGATGTCGGCCAGTGCGATAACCGCAACTTCTGTGGTGCCGCCGCCGATATCGATGATCATGCTGCCTTTGGCGTCCTTCACCGGCAGGCCTGCGCCGATTGCAGCGACCATGGGCTCGTCGATCAGGTAAACTTCTTTGGCGCCGGCGGATTTTCCCGCATCAATCGCCGCACGCTTTTCAACTTCGGTCACGCCGTAGGGGAGTGAGATCACGATGCGCGGTTTTGAGAACATGCCCTTCATGCCAGGGCGGCTCAGAAAATAGCGAAGCATGGTTTCGGTTGTGTCGTAGTCGGCGATCACGCCGTCGCGCAAGGGGCGAAGGGCTGTGATATTGCCCGGAGTTTTTGTGACTTTGTCTTTAGCATCCAATCCGACGGCGACGACTTTGCGTTTGCCGGGGCTGACTTCCGAGTAGGCGATCAATGTCGGTTCGTTGACAATGACACCTTTTCCGCGGGCTGCAATCAGAGTGTTGGCCGTGCCGAGATCGACGTAGTAGTCGGCACCGCTGATACCTTCATCCTTGAAGAAATTAAACATAAGAGTCCTTGAGCTTTCAGTCCAAATTATTTGACGTTGGCGGACCGTTGGTCGTCCAGATAAATTGTCACATAGCCCGAAACGTATGAGAAGGAATCTTTTGCGTCCAACCCCAGCTCAAGCCCAAATGTCATATTGTCCGCTTCGGGGTGCGTAAATTCTGAGCCGAAGGCCGCCTGAACCGAAGTTTTGTTAAAATCCTTACCCGTGTTAAACATCACAGGCAGTGCCGCATAGGGAACAAAGGCCCCCAATTCCGTCGTAAACTTTTTGCTGAGGATCGGCTCGAAGCGAGCCGTGAAAAAGTTCTCGGAAGCTTCACGCCAGTAATAACCACCGAACTTGGCGCCCAAGGCCGGTTGTGATCCATAATCCGGAATCGGAACCCACTTAAAGCTCGCTCCCGCTAAGAAATCCGTTTCGCCAGTGCCGACCAACCCGCGAAAGCTGCCTTCGTCGCTGACGGGCATGTCAAAGAAGCCTGAAAAATTAAATCCAGTTCCATTCGAGGTGCGAAACTGAGGCTCGGCGCCCAACTTGTATTTACCGACAGGCGTTATTTCGTTGCTCTCTTGAACCGTCATAAAGGCATGAGCTGTTCCGGTCAGTAGGAACGCAACAATCATCATCAGCAATCTCATTCGGGATATCATAAGGGCTCCTCGCGACCTCCGAGGAGGCCAGAGATGAAATGTTAAAAAGCTTCTCTATGGTTTGACAAGCGAGAAGATGGGTCGATAATGAAACCGATGGATAAATTGCCACTGTCTCTGATCGTGATCACTCTCAACGAGGAGCGCAATATTGAGCGCTGCATTCGTTCCGTCCCCTTTGCCTCGGACGTGTTGGTGGTTGACAGCGGCAGCCGTGATCGAACGCAAGAAATCGCGGCCAAACTCGGCGCCCGAGTGCTTCACAGAAATTGGTCCGGCTACGGTCCACAGAAGAAATTTGCCACCGAGCAAGCGACCCAAGACTGGATTCTCTCGCTGGATGCCGACGAGGCTTTGTCCCCCGAGCTGGCACAAGAAATCCGCGAAAAATTTAAGCAGCTGGACCCGCAAACGGGCTACGAACTTCCACGAAAATCCTGGCATCTTGGCAAGTGGATCCGGCATGGCGGCTGGTACCCGGATTATCAGCTGAGACTTTACAACCGGAAATTCTCGCAGTGGCCCGACGCTCAAATTCACGAGCGGGTGGAAGCAAAGCAAACTGCCAAGCTTCAGCAGCCGCTGCTGCATTACGTGTTTGAAAATCTGGCCGATCAAGTTGAAACCAACAATCGATACTCGAGCTTGCTGGCTGAAAAAGACTGGAAAAGCGGCAAACGCTATTCCTGTGTGAAACTTTTAGTGAAACCTTTCACCAAGTTTTTTGAAACCTACATTCTCAAGCTTGGCTTTTTAGACGGACGAGCCGGATTTATGATTTCAATCAGTGCGGCCTATTCCATTTTCCTTCGCTGGGCCAAGATTTCCGAGATTCAAGACCGCGCCGCCACCGCAGGCAAGGTCGAAGGAAAAAACCCATGAAAAAAACCATACTTCGATCTCTCGCTCTCACGACAGCTCTGATCTGCTTGCTTTCAACCCCGGCCAGCCAAGCCGCCAGCAAAAAAGCCCGCTACCCCGTCGTTGAAGCCGTCAAAGGGCCCGCCCTCCGAGTCGAAGAAAAAATCACCGTCGCCGGCCGCAAAGCCGAGCGCTCGGAGCAAGAAAGAAACATCCGTCGCAATGAGATCTTCAGAGACAAAGCCTGGCTTCGAATCGGTGACCAAGGCGAAGTGCGGATACTGCTGCGAAAAAAAGCGATCCTGACGATCAATGAAAAAACCGAGGCGCTGATGCCATCAATTGACTGGCAAGACGGCGAGGTCGAAGAGCTGGATCTTTTCAAAGGAAGTTTCCGTTACATTTGCGACGAAGAAAAAGGTGAAGAAGGAACGTGCAACCTCAAAGTCTCCACGCCTCTGTCGGAAACCAAATTGCCACAGGGTGATTTTATCCTCAGCTACGACCCGACAAAACCCCAAGTCGAAATTTCCGTCTTGCAAGGCGAAGTCTCCTTCCAAGGTTTGGAAAACGAATCCTCGACACTGCTGAAAGCCGGACAAAAAATCAGCTTCACCGGGGTGCTTGAAAGTGGCGAGCCCGCCTATGACATTTTGCTCAAAGGCCGTCGGGTTGCCAAAGGCAAGATCGGGGAGATCCAACAAATTCCCGCAACCGAGATCAACGATCTGCAAAAGCAAGAAGAGCAGAAAAAAAAGATCGTCAAGCTTCCGCCAAAAACAAAACGCCTGCCGTCGCAAATCTGTGATCAGCCTTGGGGTGAGCTCAACCAATGCGTGTGGACTTGCGAGAAGAATAAGAAGAATGCCAAAGAGTGCCGGCTTTCCGAAGGCGCTATCTGCGTTCGTCAGCGTTGCAATGCCAACGGACAGTGGACAGACCGGCTGGAGCTTTCGACTCAGACAAGTCCATGTCAAGCGAAGCCGTTTGTCGGCGCCTGTGATTACTGATCTCAGACATATTTCAAAGTTTCATCCAAGCCACGAGTCAGGTTGATCTTGCCATCAGATCAGCGGATTGATACTTCCAGTTCCAATGAACTTAAATGGGTCTGAAATCCATGAGCAGGTTCCTCGTTTAGGCGTGAAATCGCGCCTCGAGATCGAAACTTTACGCCGTGGGGCCAACGGGGCTTTGACTCAGATCATTTTGCTGATTTCGCTGATTCTGTTCACGCCGCCATTTTCATACTCGGGACTTTATATTTCGGTCTGTGTGCTTCTGATTCTGATCTTCGCATTGCGCTGGATCATCTTTCAGAAATATCGCAACCAGCCGGAAATCCTGATCCGTCATCATCATTGGAGTGTTCCTGTCGGAATGGCGACCGCAGTTCTCTGGGCTGTCATCAACAGTCTGGCCATCTGGCATTTCCAAGTGGAAAGTTTTGTCGGGCTTTACCATGTTCTGCTCACCACAGGGATTTTGTCGGCCGTGATGTACTCGCTCTCACCCACGCCCAAGTTTCAGCGCTTTTACATTCTGACTTTGGGTCTGACGGTTGCGATCGTGATTTTGCTGGGCGAGCATCAGGGAAACTTTCGGTTTATGGGACTTCTTCTGGTGCTTTTTGTGGCTTACCTTGCGATGGCCAGCCGCACACACTCTTACGATCTGCGCCTGGCCTACGAGTATGAAGAGCGCTTGCTGAGAGAAAACGAAATTCTCAAGCAAACCCGGCAAGAGCTGGAAGTGCAAAAAGCCAAAGCGGATTTTGCCGCAAGGCTTGCAGCCTTAGGCGAAATGGCGGGCGGGGTCGCGCACGAGATCAACAATCCACTTGCCATCATCGCCGTGAATGCCGAACTTTTGAAAAACAAACTTAAAGCCGCCGATGTCGATTCCAAGCTTTGGATGGCCCACGCTGATAAAATATCTGAGATCGTCAAGCGCATTGCCCGCATTGTGAAAAGCCTGCAACACCTGACCCGTGAAAACAGCGATGAAAATCGTGTCGAGCGGGTGGATCTCAAGGAGGTCATCGAAGAAACGCTGGATCTTTGCCGCGAAAAATTCCGTCAGCGCGAAATCGATTTGCAGTCCCAGGTCCCGGCGGATCTTTGGGTCATGGCCCGCCACGTGGAACTTGGTCAGGTGCTGATCAATCTTCTAAATAACGCCTACGATGCGGTCAAAGATGCGGCCGCCAAACGAATCTCCATCCAAACAAAAGTCGAAGCCGAGCAGGTGATGATTTCAGTAAAGGATTCCGGCATCGGAATTGACGAAGAGACAGCACCCAAACTTTTTCAGCCCTTTTTCACGACCAAGCCGGTCGGCGAGGGCTCGGGTCTGGGGCTTTCGATTTCCAGATCTCTTCTGGTTAAGATTGGCGGGGCTTTG
>CBIHPB010000103.1:0-11197 GCA_966211485.1 uncultured Bdellovibrio sp. | reverse complement strand
TATAATATGTTATGGAGAGTGGTGAAGATGGAGCAGGACTTTCATTCAGCGTGGTTCAAAAGTCGGCGGGTGGCCTTGGGTTTTACCCAGATGCAGCTGGCTTCAAGGGCAGGCATTAGCTTGCCAACTTTGCAAAATATAGAGGCCGGTAAGGCGAATCCCTCTTGGGACATTTTGGCTAAGCTCAATCACGCTTTGGGATGCGAAATTCAATTTAAACTTCAGCCGGTCGATTGGGGTTGTCTCAGTCAGATCGGTGTGCCTTTGACCGAGCCAGGAAAACCCCTAGTTTTCGATGCAGACCGCAGCTTGCTTGAGTTCAAAAAAGCCTTGCATGAGTTCACAACCGAAAAAAAGCCGATGATGGAACGAGAGTGGGAAGCATTTGCCTCGTTTCTTTGGGCCCTGAGAGATCATTATCCCAGTGTCATGGCCAAGTATCAGTCTTTGCTTTCGCCTGTTCAGCTCGAGCGCAAGCTTCAAGCTTACCCCCTCGGCCGGTTGATCAAGCTGCGAAGACTGGCCTTAAGCCGAATCAACAAAAAGGTTTTTGAATGAACGCAAAGGTGATCAAAAAACTGGTCGATAAAGCTTTGAAGACCCTGAAAGGCGATTGGGTTCTGATTGGAGGAACCGTGCTGCCTTTGGTCGGCGTGGATTATCGCACGACGATCGATATTGATATGATTTCTCTTCAGGACAAAAGAAATGACTCGGTTTTGGCGCTGATGGAGTTGGCCGAGTCTTTGGATCTACCGGCCGAAGCCATCAATTCGGCGGGACTTTTCTTCTTGAAAAAGATCCCGGATTGGAAAAAACGTTTGATTCTGCATGCGGAATCCAAAACCTGCCGCATTTTTCGGCCGGCATTTGATTTGTATTTGGAACTGAAGATCGCTCGGTTTTCCGAATCCGATGAAACGGATATTTATGCGTATTTGAAATGGCATCAGGAAAAAAAGGATCCAGTGAATGTCGAACGTGCCATCCAAATTCTGCAACGGAAAATAAAAGAAATTGGAAATGACAGTCAGCTCAAAAAGAGATTTTTGAAGCTTCAACAGTCACTGCGAGACGCATAGTCTCGCCAGTTCCACCTCAATGCGTTTAGTACTGAACCCGGGCCGACAAGATCTCGTCGCCAACTTCGATTTGGTCCACGACATTCATGTCTGAAATGACTTTACCGAACACGGTGTAGTCGCCATCCAAGAATGGGGTGGCCATATGGTTGATGAAAATGCCGGGGCCGCTGCCAGAGTCGAAGTCCATGCCCCGAGGCATGCCGACGGTGCCGCGTTCGTATTTGATCGGGTTGATCTCGGCGCGCAGGCTGTAATCGGGAAGTTCTTCCAGTTGAAGGCGTGGGTTCGAAGATTGGATCACGAAATTGGAGACTACACGGTGCCACAAGGCTGCCTGGTATTTGCCGCCTTCGATTTGGCCAACAAGATCCGCAACATGAGTAGGGGCGACCTCAGGGAAAAGTTCCATGCGGATTTCGCCATGAACGGTGGCAAAGATCGCAATCGGATTGCGAGTGAACGTACGGCCGATATGTGGAGATGATCTCAGAACTTCAGGCTTCAAAGAAGGAAGGCCTGTTTCGCCACGAGAGGCGAGCTCGCTCACGATGCGGTTGAAAAGTTTTGGTGATGTTTCAAGACCTAAGAACGAATAAAGGCTTTGGGTGCCGCGCGATGTTTTCTCGGCCAAGAAATAATTCAGAAGATTCAAGCGATCGGGTTCGGATTGAGGCTCGAGCATTGTTGCATAGCTGTCGACCAAAACCTGGTAGCTGCCTTCGAAATCGCTGGTCGCCAAAGTGTCGACCGCAACCCAGCGAACCGCTGGCGAGGTGAGATACTGTTTCATGGCATCCAGCAGATTGCGGCTGGCGATGCCACCGGCTGTGCTGAGCGCGGCTGTTTGAACGGCCGAATCTTCGTCGTCCATCAAGGCCAGCAGCAAAGTTTCGGCTTTGACCGAATTTCCGGCCATTTCAGCCAGTGCCTCGCGAAGGCGAGCTTCAGATGACTCCAAAAAGTTTTTCGCTTCGGTTTCCATTTGAGGATTTTCTTTGCTGAGCAAAGCTTTGGCCGCTTCATAGCGCACGGTTTGTGAGAGGTCGTTCAACCAGGGTTTGAAATCAATTTTGATCTCAGTCTGTTGCGCCAAAAGATTTAGGGCCAGCGAGCGAACATGGAAACTTCCATGATGAAGTAAGGATTGGGGAACCAGTGTGTACGCTTTCTTGCGAGAAAGACCTGTCAAGGCCTCGGTCACCACTTGATCATTGTGGTCCGACAGCATGGCCGCCAATGTCTCGGCAGGTACATCCAAGCGAGCCAACGAGCGAGCGGCCGCTGTGCGAACTTCGGGGCTTCGGTCATGAGAAAGTTCAGTGGCGATGCGTGCGCCTTCGCTGTCTTTGAATGTCGAAGCGATATAGGCGATGGCCTTGCGGACTTTGTAAGATGAGTGGTGCTCGAAATGTGCGGCTTTGAATGCAGCTTTGATTTCAGGGCTTAAAACAAAAGCGGGCTGCGATGGCGCGATGTCCGCTTTGGTCAGAACACCTTGGTAAATTCCATAGATCAATTCTTGAATGACGGCTTCGTTATGGTTCTGGAAAACGTAAAGCAGGTTGTTCTGATTGGCTTCCGACATCGCCTTTCCGAAAGCTTCGGTGCAGGTTTTCAGAACATCGTCGTTCGAGTCTGCGAGAAATACAGAGAGCTTTTCGGCAATCAAGTCGCGGCGGTCATCGCTGAAGGCTGGATACTTTCCCAATTGTCCCAAGGCAAAGCACAATTCTTTTTCAACCATGGGCTCGCTGTCCGTCATCATCGGCAGCAGCACATCCAAGCTTGCAGGCTTTAAGATCTGTCCCAATGCGCGAACCGCGGCAGCGCGGATTTCAGTGGTGGGGGAGTGGAGGGCAGCCAGAAGCTCGGGCTTTTGAGCTTGTTGCTGATCGCCGGCCGCTAACAATGGTTGCTTGTGTTTGGCTGGAACCGGTACTGGTGCGCCAAACGCTAATGGTGATGCAATCAGCAAAACGACTGTGATCAAAGCTTTCATGAAATCCCCCAGGGTCAATGAAGCTGGAAGATTTGCATGTGGCCAGGGGCGGGTCAATTGCAGATGCGCCCGGTATTTAGATCTAAATGATTGTTTAATGAATGAAGAGACGAGTCTGAGACTTGACGTTAGAGGTCAAGTCTCAGTTCGATTTTGAATTTGGTGGATTGGACGATCGGAATTAGTGGTTATCCGCGCCAGATGTGCGGTCGGTTTGCTTCGGTGCGGAAGAAGACTTGTCCGTCGGATCCAGGTATTCGATATAGCCTTCCTCGGATTTGCGTCTTCGCTCGGAAACATCCAACAAGGTGCCTTTTGTGGTTTGACCATTTTGCGCAACCGGAACGGCTCCGTTGGCTTTTGTGAGATCCTCAGGCGTTGTCGATCCATTCATAATCTTTTTCACGACTGGATTGGCCTGCTCGAACGCCCGGATGGCTTCGCGAGTCGTCACGATCGTACAGCTGGAGATCTTGCGATCGGGATTTGTCGGCATCGTCATAATGTGGCGGCGCTTTTCGATATTCATCGGAAAGAACTCGGCGCCTTCAATGCTGACGTGAATGGTTTTGAGTTCACCTTTGGAAATGTCGTCCTTGTTGATTTGAACTTTGACCAGTCCGTGACTTGAGGATCGCTTCAAAGGAGCAACCTCATGTTTTCCAGTCGCCGGATTTTTAGTTGTCAAATCGACGAAGAAAGAGCCCGTTTGATTTCTGTAAGTACAGAATAAACTCTTGGCGTCCGTGATATCTTCGGCGATTGGATTGGCGGCACCCGTGGTGAAGCCAAATAGAAGCAATATTGATAGGAACCCAAATTTAATTTTCATAACCCACCCTCTCAAGCCTACAAGAATTGCAAGGGTCTCGCCAGGTTAAGAAGGATAGGAAGAGTTAGAATGGATTTCAGTGTCTCGAGCTGAGAAGCTGTCGAAGACGCTGCGACAAAGATTCAGAAGTTTGACAGGCGGGAAGCAAGAGGGAAACGAGTGTCTTATTTTGAGAAACTCATGTCCCCGCTCTGCCTTCAGAGCGGGGACCGATCATTTAAGAATAGCGACTGAGATTACTCAGCCAATTGCAGGAACTTCGCTGACAATTGCGAAGGTGACTGGCTTGGTGTTTGACCAGCCGTCTTTGTGTAGTTGATGTCAACCGATACGCTCCACAGATATTTGAAGTATTGAGCGTAGCTTTTCAGAACGGTCTTGTTGGTTACGAAGTAGAAGTTCTCCCAGTTGTTACGAAGAGCCGCGTTCGTATAGTGACCCGCGCCCGAGAACGACATTTGACCGTTCAGGATCGCAAGTTTGTTGTGCATCATCGAACCGTTACCGCCCGCATTGTGGTTGGTCTCGGCCAAACGAACCTGGATTTTTCCACCAGACATTTGCACCAGATCAGCGATCATCTTATCAACACCTGGAACTTCGGATTCGCCTTTCAAAGCGTCGTCGTCCATGATCAGACGAACGTCAACACCGCGGTTAGCCGCTGACAACAAAGCCGACTTCACACCACCGTGCAGGAAGTGCTGGATCGCGATATAGATGTAGCCGCCAGATGGGATCTTGTTCAAAGCGCTGATGAAAGCACGCTCGACATAAGAGTTGTTGTTTGGAGAGAACAGCGGAGCAATCTCTTCACGTTGCAACATCTGAGCGATTTGCGCGTCGACGTTTCCGCCGCTGACACGTGGTTTGACGCTGTATTGGTCAAAGCAAGACTCGCGAGTGCTGATGTAGCCTTGAGTGATCGCTTGATCCAGTTCTTCGCTGCTTTGTCCTGACTGAGCGTTTTCATTGATGTCAGCCGCTTTTTCCAAACCTTGCATCACGCACTTTTGTGCTTTGATGATGTTGGAATTGCGTGGAGCTTCCATGGTCACCCAGTGATCCAAGTGCAAGCTGGTTCCGAAAGTCGACAGGTTTCCAGAAGAGAAGTTCAGTTTTACTTTCTCGCCATTGCCTGGATCGATCATCAGGAACTTATTGTGGTGCAAGCGCCAGATACCGCCGGCTCCGCCGTCCGTGTGTCCGCCCAAATAAGAAAGACGAACGTTCAATTTGCCAGACGCATCTTTACAGTCTGGATTATCCATCACCAAGGCGTCGATGTTGCCAGCTGAACCGCCATCCAAGAAAACGCGGATGGAAACGCCAGCTTTTGAAAGTTCGCAAAGTTTACGCTGAACGCCCTTATTCGAGAAGCTGAAGTAAGCCACAGAAACTTGAGCCGTGGCCGCATTGTCTTTCACGGAATCCAATTGCTCGTTGATCGCTTTGACCATGCCTGACAACTCAGTCGCGGCTTGGGTGTCTTCCATCGCGCAATAAGTCGGCTGGTGTTGAAGACCCGAAGGCTCGGTGATTTTGCAATCTTGCTTGGTGTGCATGAAACCGAAAGAGATCGCCTGTTGCAAATCAAAAGATGTCGCTTGATGCAGAGACTGAGCTGCTTGTTCAGCCTGCTGTGTTTGCATGCTGTTCACGAAATCAGTGTTCTGTTCATGAAGCTCGTCAGAGATGACCTTGATATCGCTTTGGTCTCCATCAGTGTCTTTTGTTGATGTCGGGTTGTGGGCTTCTTTTTTTGTTTCAGGAACGACGACAACTGGAATTGGTGCTGGTTTTTCAGCTGGCTTGGCAACTGGTTTTGCGGCTGGCTTGGCAGCTGGCTTTTGTTGGGCTGCTTGTTTGGCTTCCGCGTCTTCTTTGATTTTCTTTTCAACGGCGGCTTTGGCCTTGGCAATAAAGTCTTCCGTGAACTTAAGACCAGCATGGGCCTGGAACGTCAGGGTTTGGCTGATCACCATACCTGCGATCAAGAGTTTCGATGTTTTCATGGTTTCTCCTACCTTTATATAGACACATTAATTTGGACAGGCGGTCCTCGTGCACAAAGCTGACCGGCGTCTTCGAGCAATTAAAGGTGTCTGGAAACAATTCAGCTGTCGAAAAATTAGACCTGTGACGATTTTGCAGCTGCAAACACATACTTCCGGCGATCTTTCCCAAAAATGCCGCCCCAATTCGTCACTTCGTCGGGATTCCAACATCCAAAAGCCACAGAAGTCCGCTTTAGGGGACCTAGAAGATGGAAGAGGTTGTGCACAGGTCCGGCCTGGATTGTTTCATTTTTTTAATGAGGAGAATTTCTTATGAAGAAATATGTATGGACGTATTCTGCTTTCTTGGCGACGCTGGCATTGTCAGCTTCTGCTTCCGCCCTGACAGCCGAAGAGCTTTGCAATCACTTAAGCGGTACGACAAAAAAGATTTGCATCATGGCAATCTCGAAAAATAAGGGCGGCGAGCAACCTGCTGAAAAGCCGGAAGAAAAACCAGCTCCAAAGCCACCGGTTGTGGATGAAAAGCCGGCACCAAAACCACATCACAAACCACCTCCAGTTGATGACAAACCAGCACCAGTTCAGCCAACACCAAAGCCACCAGTTGTGGACGTGAAGCCAACTCCGGCTCCTGTTCAACCAGCTCCAGTTCAACCGACTCCGCAACCTCCAGCTCCACAAGCTGGCAAGTACACGGGCCCTGCTCGTTCATTGGTTAAGTCTGAGGAAGAAAACCAGGCAATGTTTTCGAAGTACTGCGGAAACGTGAAAGCGGATTCAGCTGATGCTCCAGCTCCAAATTACGGAAACGCCGATGTTTTGAAAGCGGCTCGCCGCATTTCAAAAGTCGCACCTCTCAACATCTATTATTATGGTGATTTGAAGCGCATCTATAAAAAAGGTTCACCTTTAACAGAGCAAGCGACGTCATTGGGTGTGAACGAAATGGGTCACCTGTTTGTCGTTCAGACTTGCGGTGAATTCCGTGACCGTGCTGAAATGATTCAAGCGAAGATCCAATGGGTGAACGATATGGTTCTTCTGGGTGACGAAGCTCAGGGTCCAATCGATCCAAAGTCGACAAATGTTTGGTCTCAGGTTTCGGGCCACAGCTATATGCCTTACCTGAACATCAGCGTATCTGTTTACAATGCTCGTAAAGCTCAGGCCGCTGCTGATACTTTTATTAAGCAGTTGCACACAGATGCTCAGAAGCCAGCTGACGGAACTTCGATCTGCGAAACGAAATACGTTTTGAGCGAGTACGTTGCCAAAGGCAAGCAGTTCTCAAGCCTCACAGAGTTCATGGCTGGTTACCAGTCTTATGAGCCAAAGTGCTTGGCTTCCGATAAAGAGTACTACTACGACTTCCGTGGTGACTCGAACTTTAAGCAGTACAGCCCCGAGTCGAATGCCATGATCTGGCAGGCGATTTCAGTTGCTCGTTTCTGCGAGTCAGCGACCAAGTCCAACGGTAAGAGCCCCGTCATCACAGACCAGGTTTGCGAAGACTATTTCACAAAACCTTTCGCTTCTCGTTACAACGCTGCTCGTTCAGGTTTGGGCGCATGGTTGTTGTATTCGGAAGCTGAAAAAGATGGTTTCCAGAACCAACAGTACAACGTCACTGTTTTCCCATCTTTCGATATCAAGAATTTGGGCACAGTTCCTTTCCAAATGAAGTTGTCTGACGGAACAAAGACGGATTCTCAGATCCAGTTGAAAGACGGAACTTTGGGATTCAACGAAATGTTCGGCTTGGGTTCGAACAGCCCGAAATTGGGTTCGGCTTTCGAGCGTCTGAGAAACGCCGTCAACCGTCACACCAACTGGTATGCGTCTGCGTTTGACGATCAATTGGGCCACGAGAAGAGCGTTCGTGATCAAGCTTACTCGCCATTCGTTGCTTCTTCTTACGAGATGTCAGCTTCGAATCAATTCACCGAGTGCGGTATCACGGTTTCTTGCCAAGGCGACGGCCGCAAGGCTTGGATGTTGGTTTTCAAAGTAAAGAAAGACAACTGGTACAACACGACATCTTTGCAACAGAACAAGAAAGTCAACTTCGACCGTATGTGGTTCGACGAGACGACTTTCGGTACGGACGGCTTGGCTGATTCCGAGCGCGCTTGGGACCGTTTGGGAACGGCGTTGGAAGACGAGTTGGCGACAATTCTTTATCTCCACAACTTGGAAGCTGGCTCTGGCACTCCAGTTGCGAACGACAAATTGGATTAATTTTGAATGACCCAGCAGGGCGCGGATAAAAACCCCGCGCCCACGAGGTTTCCTGTATGACAAAGATTCTTGCCACACTTCTTGCCACCATCTGTGTCAGCACATCGGCTTTTGCCGAGCCCACAGATCTTGAAGCGACAGTCGATGCGAAAATTGCCAAGCTTCCGGCTTTGCAGAAAAAATCGATCGCTGAAAATCCGAAGTATCGCCAGAATCTGATCGCTTATCTCCAGCATTTGCAGTTGGTCGACGATGCCAGTCTTGAAGGTGTGGTCGATCGTCTGTTTGAATCCAGCACTCAGTTTTTGATGTGCGCCGATCAAGCAGACTGGGAATGTCTGGAAGGCAAGAATTTGGTTCAGCCAAAGGTCGCTTACCGAATGGATGTGAAGCCAGATCTTGGAAAACCAGTCGTGGTGAATCAGCCACTGAAAATGAGCTACTATTTCACCAAGCGTTGGTCGCAAAAGAAAAAGGGTCTGCCAACCAAAGATCCGACCATGGCGCAAATTTTCGGCGATAAGATCACTCAAAATGCCAAAGACGGATTGTATCTTTCAATTTATGGAATCGACGACGCTGACGGTTCGATGAAGCCTGTGTTTGATGCAATCGCCGGCAAAGTCAAAGCGGGTGTTGACACCCGTGCTGTTGTGGATATCGCCAAAGAGGGAGCACCGAACTCTTTCTTCCGAGCTTACGACATCGAGATGGAAAAAGGCGGACCTTCAGTCACTGTTTCAACCTTGGCGAATTTTGATTTCACTTACGTCAATCCAGCCGATCCAGAAAGATGGGCTTTCGGTCGTCCGGCTTGGATGGACAAAGTTCGGGAATTTGATGCGGCCACTTTAAGAGGAGAAAAGGGCGATAAGAACGCTCGCTATCTGGCGGACGCGGCTTGGATCAGCAAAATGGAAGGCGGCAAGACGGCGACTCGCATGTCTTACCAATACAAAGACACTCCTCGTTTGTTGCAGCTTTTGAATAACGGCATCACAGACAATTTGAAAACCCGTGGGCATATCGAATATCCCATGGACGGCATCATGCACAACAAATATGCCGTGATGAAGAACGGTAAGAATCTCAGCCTGTGGACAGGAACCACCAACGTAGCGCAGACCTGCATGGGCGACGAAGACAACTCGAACATGGGTGTCTTTATCGAAAGCACCGAGCTGGCTCAGTCGTTCATGGACGAGTTCAATGAAATGTTCGGCTTTGACCCTTCGAACAAGAAGCTTCAGGAAAATGTTCCGTCATTGGTGACCGGACGTTTTCACACTTTGAAATCTGTGAACACCAAGCGCTACTTCAAATATGCTGATGGATTCGAGGTGCGCGTTCACTTCTCTCCAACAGACGATGGCGAGCACCGCGCGATCCTGCCGATGCTCCGAACAGCCAAGCAGGGTGATACCATTCGCATCAGCATGTTCGGTTCCGGTGGAATCGAAGGTGTGCGCGAGCTGCAAGCGGCCGCTGCCCGTGGCGTTAAAATCCGTATTGTTCTCGACAATACGACTGGTTCTGGAAACTACAGCTGGATCAAAGATGCCGAAGGCAATTTGATGGAGACAAATCCTTACAGTGAAAGCGCTGAAAAGATTGAAGTGCGCTTGAACAATTGGCCGGGCTTGAATCACCAGAAGATCGGAACATTGACGCACAAGGATGGCCGAGTGGAGGTCATGATCCTGGGTTCGCAGAACTGGAGCCTTGGTGGAAATGACGCCAACGACGAGAATATGTTGACGATTCGCCATAGAACCAAGAGTGTAACGGCCGGCGAAGCATTCAATCAGGACTTTGACCAAAATCAATTCCCGTACTCTTTTCAGATCCGGTTGTCGGCTGACGGAAAGGTCGAGAAGGTTCCGGGAAGCGGTCAACCAACTGGTGCTTCGGCAGCAGCTTCTGAATAACTAATTTCAAGAGCTTCTGCCGCAGGAAGCTCTGCCACAATCAACAACAGCCGACCGAAAAAATGAGGGGGCTGTTGATGAAACAACAATTGAAACAACTTTTAGTCTTAGCAAGCGTGGTGCTTTCCATGACGAATGCCAGTGGTGCAACTGATGCAACCGCCGAAACAGCGGCTGTGAAAGAGGCGACTTATGAGTCTCCTCGAAAAATGCTCGAGAAAATTTCCAAACATTCCAAACAAATCTGGGTTGTCGGTTACACCAACAGCACGCCGGAAGATGCGTTCAAAGATTTGGAAACATCTTTCGCCAACGGCGCAGACGCCATCGTGTTTGAAGGTGGCGATTACAAAAAGCTCGACAGTTACCTGGGCGAAATCCGCAAGAAGTATCCAAAAGCAGTTCTGGGCGTGAACTTCTTGGGCCCCGATGAAGCGCTGAACACTTTCAAAGAAACTTTCGAGCTGGCAAAAAAACACAAATGCCAAATTGCGTGGACCGATTTCTCGGGCATCGACTTGATCAACGAAGCGCCTGAATTCAGCCTACACGAAGCTTTGTCTTTGAAGCCGGCCGATGTTTTCTACGTCAGCGGCATTCATATGAAATACTCGACACTGAAAGATCCAACCAAGCCGATCGAAAAGTCCGCGGTTCAGGCCATGGGTTGGATGGACGGCATCGTGATCACCGGTCCGAAGACAGGTGTGGCGACAGATCCAGATCGCGCGAAACGCACGCGTGGTGTGATCGGCGATTACCCAATGGGTGCGGCGTCCGGTGTGTCGGCTGAAAACGTGAAATCGATTTTGCCATACATTGACTATGCATTGGTGAACACCAGCATCTCGGACAAAAATCATCGCATCATCGGCGAGAAGCTTAAGGCTTTGCGTGCGGCGATGGACGTGAAGGTCGAGAAGAATTAGTTAGCCGAAGATTTAGAGATGAATTTTGAAGGGCTCGCGAAAGCGGGCCTTTTTTTATTTTCATACATCCGTGGTATCTGCGCTCTGCAATCGGGGCTATCGCGCCCCGAGCCAAGCAAGGCGGCGTGGTTCAAGCTGCGCCCCCGTGGCCGAACCCGCGGATCG
>CBIHPB010000102.1:0-11200 GCA_966211485.1 uncultured Bdellovibrio sp. | reverse complement strand
TTAAGAATTCCGTGAATTCATGCTGCAAAACGAGATCATCCAAGATGGTCATCGCGCGCTCTAATTTCGGTGCGGCCTGCTGCTCGCGAATCTTCTTCATCTCTTCGGCCCGCCAGATCAGATACAAATCCCGAGTGAAAACCCGGCCGTCGGACAAAGTCGCGCGGTGATGCAACCACTGCCACAGTTGCGTGCGCGAAATTTCCGCCGTCGCCGCGTCTTCCATCAAATTGTGAATCGCCACCGCACCGGCACCCGCCAACCAGCGCTCGATATACTGCAGGCACACGTTGATATTCATGCGCACACCGGCCTCGGTGATCTCGGCACCTGGAATTTTCAAATCCAACAATTCGGTCGCAAAGATCTTGCGAGAAGGAATGCGCTCTTTCTGATGAGACCGCGAACCCAACACAGCATCAAACTGTGCCTGAGCGACAGGAACCAAATCCGGATGTGCCACCCAGCTGCCGTCAAATCCCAAAGCCGCTTCACGAGCTTTGTCTTCGGTGACCTTCTTCAACGCGTTCTCGGTGACCTCGGGCTGCTTGCGGTTCGGAATAAACGCTGCCATCCCGCCGATCGCGTGCGCGCCGCGGATATGGCAAGTCTGCACCAACAGTTCCGCATAAGCAGACATAAAGCCCGTCGCCATCGTCACCTGGGCGCGGTCTGGAAGAATAAAATCCGCACGAGTATTATGTTTCTTAATCAGTGAGAAAATATAATCCCAACGACCGGCATTTAATCCCGCCGCATGATCGCAGAGCTCGAACAAGATCTCGTGCATCTCAAACGCCGCCGGAATCGTCTCAATCAACACCGTCGCCCGAATCGTCCCGACCGGAATGGCCAAAAGCTCCTGCGCACGAACGAAAGCCGAATTCCACCACCGGGCCTCCAGATGACTTTCCAATTTTGGCAAATAGAAAGCTGGCGTTCGTCCCTGACGAATCAGTTCTTTGGCGTTATGGAAAAAGTAAACACCAAAATCAAACAGCGATCCGCTAATCGCCTCGCCATGCACGTAAAAATTTTCTTCTGACAAATGCAGGCCGCGCGGACGCACGATCAGTGTCGCCGTCTTTTCATTGAGGGAATACTTCTTCCCCACTTGATTCTCAAAACTTAACGTCTTTCGAACCGCCTGACCCAAAGCCTGCTGACCTAGGATGATGTTCTCCCAAGTCGGAGAAAGCGCGTCTTCCAAATCGGCCATAAAAACTTTCGCGCCCGAGTTCAAAGCGTTGATGATCATCTTCGCTTCCGCAGGTCCCGTGATTTCGACTCTGCGATCTTGCAGATCCGCAGGTGTGGGTGCGACTTGCCAGTCGGATTCTCGGATGTGGCGAGTGTCGCGCAGAAAATCCAAACGCTCGCCCAAGATGATCGCGCGGGCGCGGTTTTTTCGGCGGATCAGAATCTTCTGTCGTTCGGTTTCAAATTCTTGGTGAAGGATCGTCAGGAACTGTCGACACTCTTTGGTCAGTAAACTGTTCAGTGCTTCTTGGAAGAACTCTTCGTTTTTCATGAGACAAAATTGCAACGAAGCTTTCCATCTTGTCCAAAAAAAAATGCGACTGCTGTGAGACAATTCTCATTTAAAGCAGTCGCTCTAGCACATTTTCTACAAGTAGAAATTCTACTCTACAGTTACTTTTGAAAGAACTTAAGCCAGTCTTAATTATTGGACTTCAATATCCAATTCAATCGCCGGATGATCTGAACCCGTATCGATATAGTCATTGATTAACTGCGCTCTGGTCACATTGACCCCTCTTGTGAAGGCATCATCCAGTTGGTCGTCAGCCTCTGGGTTCACCCAGTTCACTCGCGTGAGCCCCGCTTCGCCCAAAACTTTCTTGGCAATATCCAAACGGGTCGAGTTCTTGATATTAAAGTCACCGGCAAACACGATCGGTCCGTCATGCTTTTTCAAATCTTCCAGGGTCATGCGAAGCTGCCGCTCAAGCGCATCGTTTCCCGACCAGTTGATACCGTGAATGCTTAGCACCAACAATGTCTTGGTTGAATTCGGTAAAGCGTACTCGCCCGTTGCGATTGTCTTTGGTGAAGCGACGAAAGGCTCGACGTCTGTTGTACGGTAGAAACCAGGATTCATCGTCACCGCGTAGGATCCAACCGCGGTGCCCGTGCCAACTTGTTTCTTCATTAAGAAGCAAGTGGCGAAGCTCCAACCGAAGCCCGGAACATTTTCCATCGCGGTTGAAACCGGATCCGCTGTCGTGGCTTCTGACAACATGATCACGTCTTTGTCTGAAGCGAGGTGCGCGAACGATTGCGAGAATTCATCTTTCCGGCCCTTGTACAGATTCCAAGACAGAATTTTGATCTTATTTGAATTCAGCTGATTGGTTGTGCTGGCTCCGAACTTTCGTAGGACTTCCGATGCGATCGGAATCTCTTTACATGCGAAAGAGCATCCTCCGTAGGCCGGATCCTGTGTTCTGACAGCTGAATATGAGAGAAGGCTGAACGAGAGAACTGCGAAAAACATCATGCTTTTCATGGAAACCCATCCTTGTGTTGTTACTTCTATGCTGAACCCACCTCATTAGAGTGTAGAGTCTAGAAATAATTCACTGGGCCAAGTTCTCGTCAAATTCCCGTCAGGAGCATGACAAGAATTTTTCGTTTAGTTCTGAATGTTGCAAAAATCCAGGCAAACTCTGGAACCCAAAATTCGCAGCCTGAGTGGAAACCGGGGGCAAAAAGACCATCTTTGGTCTTGGCACTGTTCTTTCAATACCCACCCAAAACACACGAACATACCTTCCATCTCCGTCATAAAATTGACCATTAGCCCGGCAACTTTTTCCTCGGCTGAGACTTTAACTTTGATCCCGAGCCGCCCTGCTGACGGTCCCAAACGTGGTCGGTGACCCATTCCGATCTCGCCATTTTGAGCGATCCACCAGGGAAAGCGCTCGCCGCAGAGCAATTTGAGCCTCCGTTAGGGGGTCTTTTCGTTTTTTAAAAGACTTTAATGCCAGGCTTTGTTAAAAAAATGGGGTCTAAAACACGGTCCCGTAGCTCAGCTGGATAGAGCAACTGCCTTCTAAGCAGTAGGTCCCTCGTTCGAGTCGAGGCGGGATCACCAAATTTTCTAAAACTTCGAATCCTTACTCAAACTTCATCGCACGGTGCAATTGTCGCCAACAAACTGCAGTTTCATTGACAGGAGCGCCGCGCCTGTTCTGAAATCACCGGGTTATTAACTTCGACATAACAAAAGAGGGGATCCACCATATGAAATCATCAAGTCTTGTCAAAGCAGCGATCACAGCCATGGCCGTTTTCGCCAGCATCAGCGCATCAGCCGAGCTCTGCAGCACACAAAGCCGCGGAATTTATTTTGTCAGCAATTTGCGCGATGTGAACCAGTCTTCATCAGATGCGGTGAGACAGTGCCAATCCAGCGCCATCACCAGCAACACCGAATGCTCGAACAACTTGGCCTGTGGTTGGAATGCCTACAACCCTTATAGCTCGGGCACCGCTGTCTGCTACACCGATAGCCACAATATCGCTTTCCAGGCGATCGGCCGCGCCGATTCGGTGACCTCACTGGTCCAAACGACATTGCAACAGTGCCAATCCAGCGCTGTCACCAGCAACACCGAATGCAACCAACATATTGGCTGCGGAGATTACTACCAAGGAATGCCCTATCCTTCTGGACGAGTGATCTGCAGCACGAACAGCCACTCGATCTGGTTTGATCAAGAAGGCGAAGCCTCTCAGGTTGCAAGCATTGCGAACGTCACCCTGAACAGCTGCCGTTCGAATTCAGTGACCAGTAATACGGAATGTTCGAATAATCTGTATTGCGAAGATGCGGGTCATTCAAATCCTCCGCCGCAACCCTACCCACCAAATCTAGGACCGGACTATGTGACCTGCACGACATTCAGCCACAACATCACCTTCCGCCAATCAGGCCCGCGATCTCAGGTGAATCAGGTGTCAAATGATGTCTTAAATCAGTGCCGGTCCAACACAGTGACCAGCAACACCGAATGCGTGAACAATCTGCGCTGCAATTAAAATTGGTAATGACTTCTACAAAGCTCAACGCACCAAGCGTTGAGCTTTCAGGCAGATCAGCGTGAGGTAAAACCCCAAAATAGATTTCATGGATTTTTCTGCCTCACACGTCAGTTAAATTCTTAAAACTACTTCTCGCCCTGTGCCGCTTGGGTGTCTTCAAGCTTTCGCATTTGGGGAGCGTTTTCAACTTCGCCAAGCTCTTCGATTTTCTTATCACCCTTATACAGGAAGCCCGCAGTGACGGCAGCTGGAACGACAGCTGCGACTGCCATTCTTCCGTAGCCTCTCGCGCCGCCCAGGCGTGCATTGAGATCGGTAACCGCTTTTTTCAGGCTGGCCGATTTGCCGATTTCATAGGTGCGAACGTCAGTGTGTCCCATTTCTTTGAGCTCACCTTCAAGTTGGCGAATATGTGCCGTTTGCATTGGGGGCTTCAGGTCCACGGTTTTGCCTGGAAGAGACCGCTTTTGAGATTCCAGAATTTCACGAATGGATCTCTCCTCCGAAAGGCTATACATATTCACTTCCCTGCCATCGTAGACACTATACTTTCGAATATTGCCCTTCGTATCAAGGGTCACCACATAATGATCCTGACCAAAATATGCGGCCGCCACGTTCTTCGAATTTCTCATCCACTTATTATTTGGCTCCAATTTGAGAGTTCCAATTGGGTAGCGAATCAGGTGAACCTCGCCCGTCACTCGATCAAAATGAATCGCATGTGCATCCTTTGCTGACAAGGTGTTCTTCGTCTTTGGCATATCCTCGGCCTTCACGGGAGCCGCGACGATTTGAACTCGTTTGTTCATGACACCATCAACTTTGGAGCTGTCGAGATTGAGCTCTTTGCCATAGGCCGCCAGCGGCTTTTCACTCGACACAGAGCCTTTCGCTTTTGACTCGTCCCAATTATCCATCGCTTGGACAGCACCAAAGGTCACGCCTATGGTCGCGACTGCGGCAGCCTTTTCCGTTCGGCTTGGTTCTGCCGCAGAGGCAGCGGTGGATTGAAGAGCCAAGGCACTTGCCAAATAAATCAGAGAGAGCTTTTTCATATAGACCTCACTTATGAGTTTTATTGATCTCAAATAGATTTCAATACACCGATCGTGCCAGGCAAATATCAATAAAAACTATTTTAGATTAGCTCCCAGGAAAAGCCCGTCTCATTTTGAGACACTTCGAAACTGAAGCAATTTCCGTCTTCGACCCGACCAAATGTTTTACGGGACGATTTGATGAAACTGGACCCCTCCGGTTTTCCAGAACTTCTCTCGGAAAACCGATTAGTTTCTGGTGAAACTCATCATTCAGGGACTTGTCTATTGTACTTTCGTTTTGGCTTTGTCTGCCTTTGGACCAAGCACGAATCCTCATTGCGAACCCAATGATTTTCAAAAGTACGAAAAGTTCCTGTCGGAGACATCCGCCAAGGAGATGCAAGAACTTGAACGGTCCCCTTTTCGCAGGGCCTGCCAAGAAAAGTTTGATCTTTATAAACGACCTCATGCCTCAGCGATCCTTCCAAATTTAAACATTGAAGACAAGTACAGCCAAACCAGCCAGGCCTTTATGAGCAAACTGGCGACGGCTGTCACAGATCACGCATTTGAAAATTGGTCCATCTGGGAAAGCATGGAAAAGTGCATGACGCTGATCAAAGGCGATCCCAGCTGCAAAGATGTGCTCTCGGAAATCCGCACCTTGCTTCCGAAATATGTCAAAGAAGCCCGCTATCATCTGGCGATGAGTGTGCATCCCGTGCTCAGTTCGAAAACGGATGCCTTTTACCTGAACTCAAATCTCAGCGACGGCTACAGCTACAAATCTGTTGAATGGGAGCCTCTGACTCCGAAAGAAAAAGCCGCAGCTCAAAAACATTTGGATGCCGAAGTCGAGGACGCACGCAAATCAGTCGACGCCCGCCTTTCTTTAAATGAACGCGCAACCAAAATTCACAAAATGGTCGAAACCACAAGGCTGAGACATTTCGAAACCTATCAATCGATGGTCAGTCAATTCGGTCTTCTGAATTATCTCTCTAAGCCCGAGCCCACCGAGCAGGAACTGCTGGCGGCGGTTCGAAAGATGAAAGACGATTCTATGGAAGAGCTAACGATGCTTCGAAAAGCTCAAGCCGGCATGAAAGACAGAGTGACCTCGGACTCTTTGGTTTTTTTAAAATACCGCGCCTTCGTTGAAGGTCTTCTTCTGCAAAACCCAAAAGAATGCGGACTTGCAACCTATCTAAAGGATGCCGCCAGCAACCGCGAGACCGGCAGAAATATCGCGATCGGTGTCCCCTTGCTTGCTGCCGCCTTGTTGGCGCCACCGCTCATACCAGGAGCTGCGGGTGTTGCGACCGGCGTTGGAATTGGGACTGGCACAGCTGCCGGTTTCGCCGTTGCCAGTGACCGAGAATTCGAAGATGCCAAGCTTCGCGATGCCAACAAATACACAAACGAATGGGGCGGCAATCTCAAAGACACAAATGAAATACTGAATCGCTTGCAGGACGGCCTCAATCAAGAATCCACACTTCGAACCGACATCAAAACCCTGGAAAAAAAAGTTCAGGCAACCAAGCCAGGCCCCAATCGGACCGCAGTCGAAAATGAGCTGAAACAAAAGCGAAAATCCTTGGACGATCTCCAAAAGCTCAAGGCTGACATGGGCGATCGCAATAAAGAGCTCTACGATCTGAAACTAAACCGAGACGTCGCGATTGTGGGCGCAGGCGCTGGTGTGGTCGCAACCTCGGTCACGGCTGTCGGCTCGGCCCCGATTGCGAACAAGCTGATCCAAATACGCAAGCTCCTCTCAAGCCCCTAGACAGAAGGCGCCTTTAAGTTCGTCCAAAAAACAAACCAATCTACTATTTCTTATTTAGATGCCTATTGCAGCCACGCCAAGGTCCAGGAACGGAACTCTTATATTGCAAACTCATGTTTATTTTTAAAAACTGTTTCAAACACTAAATAAGGAACTATGATGAAATTTCCAATTGCATTGGTTGCCCTACTCAATTTTCCATTCGCTTTTGCACAAGAGAATTCCGCCCCCTCTGCTGCTCAGGCATCACCATCTGAAATCGAAAAGTTCAGCTATATCGCTCCGATCGGCGTGACCTATTCGAACCTAGGCTTTGCCTACACAACATCCAAAGGCAATCTCAAAGGACCTGCTGGTACTGTTTCTGACTACGCAACAAAGAGCACAAATTTTAACTATGCGTTCGGTTATGGAATTTCCGAATATCTGACTTTGGGATTAAAGGGCACTGTGCTTTTAACTGGTCAGACGGACTATGACTATGGCATCGGATCCACATTAAACGGAACTTCAGAATCTTACAAAAGATCCGGCTGGCAAGAACCTGAAATCGGAGCCATTTGGAGAATCCGAAATAATGAGCAATCCAAAATGCGAATCAATCTGACTGGTTCTGTTAAACCCAAACTGCAGACGGCTAAATATGCTACAACAACTTCCGATGGCAACAATGGTATCGGTGGCACACAAATGATGCTGGGCCTCGGATTTTTTAAAGAGGTCAAAGACGTCGAATTCCAATTTCAGGTCAGCAGAAAACTGCAAACAGTTGCAAAGGCCGAAAACGCTAGCGATTCAAATAGAACTACTGAAGCCGATGAACACCAATCAACCGAGCTAACGCTGGGGTTGCAAGGCATCGCATCTGACCAGCTGTCAATCGGTGGAAACCTGGTCTACGATCTTGAAGATAAATACTCGACAAGTTCTTTCACGGGTTCCACTAAGACAGGCACTGTGGATTACGATTCTGCTTCGGCTGCTACACTTGAACTCATCGGCAAAATGAAAATTGAGTCTGATTCAATGATTCAGCTGACGCTTCGAAGTCTTCTAACAGCTTCTGTCTCAGCCAAAGTTGGCACGGCCAAGTTGGATCAACGAGTCGACTCTGGGACTCAGGTCGACCTAGCTTGGATTCAAGAATTCTAACGACCATCCGATAGATTCTTTATCGAACTCCAACGTAAAGAATCCAATCGACCACAAAATTATACGAGACCAGACCCCGGATCAGGACTTTCCAGACCCATCTGACCTCGATATCGTTTTCTGATAAGCAATACAAAATATTTTCTGATGTTGGCGTTGGCCTTTACCCTCCCCGGCTGCAAAACAAAAACCGACACCAGCACCAGCGCTTGTATGACCTCGGTTCCATCCGGGGTCCGAGACGTGACCGGCACGGACCAACCCTGCACTTTCGAGTAAGCGTTAAGGCAAATTCACCACGTGCACCTGGCCCTGCGAATCAACATAAGCCAGTTGCTTTTGGTCTGGTGAAATTCGCAGCGCGAGAACGCGCTCTTGGGATTCCCATACTTTTTGTCCGGTGCGCAGATCGTAGATTTCCGTGATGTGTTTTCCGTATTCGATATCTGGAACCACTTCAAGGAAATGGGTATCCGGGATCACATGGATCGAATAGGGAGGACGTGACGGATCCTTGGCGAAATCCAGTCTGTGTAAAATCGTACTGCTTCCGATTTGACCCACATTGACGATATTTTTGTATCTGAGGTGCTCGGCATAAAGCCCATCGCCAATCAGTTGCGGATCATCCATCCCTTTCCATTCGTAAGTCGCACCCGTTACCAAATCCAATATGGTGTGGACGTTTCTTGTTTGCAGCAAAACGTGATTTCGTCCGATGTCTACCACGCGATCGTAGGGTGTCGCAACAGCCGCAAAATCATTTTCGGCCTGTAGCTTCGAAATTTCGATCAAGTACCGCATCGAATCGGCTTCGAAAACCAAAGCTTTGTAGGCTCCCTGCCCGACCGAGCGACGATAATTCTGCCAAAGATGAAAGGACGACCCAAGATTGATTTTGACGATGCCGCCTGCTTTCGGGGACCAGACACCAATGACATTGGGCAAAGGGTCTTCGACAAACACAGAGCCTCGAAGTTCTTTAATATTTCGGTTTGTAGTGAATCCATATGTATCGACATTGATTTCTTCGAGATTCTTTTTATCCGTTCGCAAAATTTCAGGACCGTTCACGCCTGCTAGGTAGATCAAACCATCATGCACCGTCAAACCAATGCCGACAGCGTCCTGGCGAACTTTTTGCCCCGTCTCTCGGTCCAGAAAATGGTAAGTCAGATTCCAGCGATCGGCTGGGTCAAAGCTGGACGTGACATAAAATGAATCTCCAACGCTTGGCAAATCGGGAACATTCACACCCTGCAAAGCAGGACCGGGAGAACGAGTATCCACGACGGCCATCTCACCAATCTTTTTTTGGCGAATGTGATCAATTTTTTTGTCTTCGTAGCGAACTGCCAGACTGTGCCCGTTGAGCCATTGCATGCTCCAGATTTGCTCGCCCTGTGGGGCCGTGTGAACAAGAACCGATTCACCCGGAACCCGTGGCATTTCTGCCGCCGCTGGTTTTGTCTCGACGACTGAAGCTTTGGTTGGCTGCTGAATTTCTACGACCGGGCTTTCCGATCCAGATCCTGAGCCGGATCCTGACTGTGGCAAAGGTCGACCGCGACGGCTCCCCAGTGATCTTGCCATCTGGCTCATCATGCGCTGGACAGGCCCGCGTGGGCGCGAAACATTCCAGCCCAGTTTCGTGGTCTGTGCCTCGATGCAGATAACCGGGCCAGATGCGGCCATTGCCTGGTTTTGAAGAGTTCCTAGGGTCAGCAATGTCGCTGTCAGTGTCAGGAAGGAAATATCTAATTTGTTTCTCATTTGGAACTCCAATCAAAAAACACACGGATTCGAGTTCAGAGAGCAAGTGCTATACCGCCTTCTTTGGCATCAGGCCTGGTTTGGAGGACTTATCAGCGTGTGGTTGATGGACGAGGGACAAATTTTGCTCTTCAGCTGGCTTGGCGCAATTCGACCATTCGGCCCAAGCACGATAAGCTTCAGCTGTCTTCAGACATCAACTGACAACAAACAACACTTCGGATTCTTGGAAAATTCATCATTCAGGCCTAGGATGCGGGCATGAAACGCATTCTTTTTTTCGCAATCTTATACGGAGGTTTTTCAGCCATGGCCTGGGATGCATCCAATTTTCACAAACCGGATTCCAAAGAATTGAAATCAAAACTGACCCCACAGCAATTCGAAGTCACTCAACATGAAGGGACCGAAAGACCTTTTCAAAACGAATACTGGAATGAAAAAAAAGACGGTCTTTACGTCGATATCGTCTCGGGCGAGCCTTTGTTTAGCTCGAAGGATAAGTTCGATTCCGGAACAGGCTGGCCCAGCTTCACCAAGCCTTTAAAAGAGGAAGCGGTCACGACCAAAGAGGACAAAACGCTGTTGTCTTCCCGAACGGAAGTTCGCAGCCGCTACGCCAATTCACACCTCGGACATGTCTTTGATGATGGTCCCGCCCCAACGGGCAAACGCTATTGCATGAATTCGGCGTCGATGAAGTTCATTCCGGTCGAGAAATTGAAAGACAGCGGATACGCCGAATATTTGCCTTTGTTTGAAACAAAGAAGAAATAGCTGTTACAGTCCTGAAAACCAGTCATAGCCGCGCTCGGCCCAATAATCCGGCGGCCTTTGATCTGAAAAGAAAATCCGGCCGATTCGCTTGAGACTTTTGATTCCATATTTGACCGGAATCAGCAGCCGAAGAGGCGCGCCATGGGCGAAGGTCAAAGGCTCGCCGTTCATCTCATAAACCAAGAGCGTCTGAGGGTGGAGCATGCTTTCCATATCGTTGGAAACATAGTACTCGCCGTCCGGGGTTTCCAACCCGACATAGAGAAATCTTTGCGCCGGAAGTTTTCCATCTTCCCAGGCGTTGGAAAGATGCGATCCCAATTTGTAATGTTTCAAAAAATCGGAAAAGCGAACGCCGGCATAGGAGATCACCTCGCTCCAGCCTTCAATGCATTTGAATTCGATCGTCGATTCCACCCGCGGCAAAGCGCGCAGCTCGTCCATCGTGATGGTGATATGCGTGGTCTCAGGCGCATCGGCATTGGCTGTGACATCTAAGACCCACTTCGAGAGATCGATGGGACTGGTCAGTCCGATATCCCCATTGATTCGGGCCTTGGCTCCCGCTGGACGTGTTGGAAATTCCGGGGCC
>CBIHPB010000101.1:0-11272 GCA_966211485.1 uncultured Bdellovibrio sp. | reverse complement strand
GGCATGGCCGTCACGACAACTCGAACAGGCACGCAAAGCCTGACGGTCGTCAACGACACCTCCAGCGCCTGTCTGAATATCTGGGCGCCGTCTGGAGATATGGTTGTTGGGACTACCTTTCCGGTCAATCCAGAAAAAACGCGCAATCCTCAGTTTCACAGCCGCTACTCGGTCGCGACGAAGACCACCACATTCAAAGCTGTGACGATTATCCGTGAAAGCTGCGCACCAATGAGATTGGATGTGCAAAGCTATGGAACCATCGGTTCGCGCGTGATTATCAATGATATTCCGACGGTGATCGCCGAGGGACGGACGGTTATCCTGCCGTAACCCGTGGCCCAAGCTGCTGGCTACTGAATTTCGTACTTGGTGGTCAGCTTTTTAAAAAAGCCTTCTTGTCTGAGCTTGTCGATGGCGCGATCCATATCTTGAATTGCGATGGCGCCATTTTTCACAACCGCACACTTTACAGGATAGCGTTCGATCTCAAAGAAATCTTTGGTGTTAAACTTTTCTTTGCCTTTGGATTTCAAATGCCACGCGAACTCGGATGCTTCGACGATCGCGTATTGAGTGCGCCCTACGATGAGCTTTTGAATATTGGCAGTTTCGCTGATGGCATCGGATCGTTTGATTCCATCTTCGACAAACAGCGGATCCAACGACGGATAACGATAACCCAGAACTGTTCCCAGTGTCTTTCCTTTTAAATCCTCGAGCTTTTTAACAGGCGTCACACCAATCGGGAAGGCAATGACATTGACGATATCAAACATGGGCTTGGACCATTCATAAGCCGCCGAATCTTCGACCCAGCTTTCCATCACATAGCAACGGGCATCGATGCTCCCCTTTTTCGCGGCCCCATCGACAACCTTGCGTGGAAGTGTCAGATAGCTTGGTCGGCGCCCCATCTTTTCGGCAAGCGCATCCATAAACTCTTTCACGGCCCCGCCTTTTAATTCTTTCTTTCGATCGTAGATGGCAAAGGGCTCGGACCAGCTGTTGCTGGCAGAAAATCGGATCACGGGAAGATCCGCATTGGAAACAGTCGGCGTTGTCGTTTTGATTGTGGTCGTGGTCGTTTGAGCGGTCGTGGTGGTCGTCGAAGGTGGCTGGGCCGCCCAACAAAGTGAAGCCATCGGGAGCTGCAACGAAATCCAAGAAATCAGTCCCCAACTTTTCCAACAAAAATTCCCGCTGCGCATGGACCCGCCTCACACAATTCACGATCGAATTAAGAAAACCGTATCCAAGCTGTACCCAAAGATCAAATGCAATTTTGTTCCCAGCCCTTAGGCAAGCTGGTGAAAGCGTTGATTTTGTTTCAAGATCTGCGACGGCAAGATTTAGCCAGCTTTTTGATTCGCTCCAGAACTGTCTGAAATGGCGCCGGTGACGGCCCACCAGTGTTGAAGCTCGGCCTTGCCTTTGACTTTGATCGGCTCAAGCGCCGTGGCAGTGACGTAAGATTTTATTTGCTCGTACATGGCGTCTGTGACCACCAGCTGCTGGCGTTTGGCGATGGATTCAGCCCGCTGGGCGGTGTTCACCGTATCGCCGATCACTGTGTATTCCATTCGATCCGAACTTCCGATACTGCCAGCAACCATTTGTCCACGGTTGAGGCCAATTCCAATTCCGATCTCAGGCCGTCCCTGAGCCACCAGCTCTTGGTTCCACACCTTCATTTCTTCCAACATGGCAAGCGCAGCTGTCACCGCTTTTTTCTCGGCGTCTTCGATCGCGTGAGGCACACCCCAGACCGCCATCATGTTATCGCCGATAAATTTGTCGATCACACCCTGATTCGTTTGCACGATGCGAACCATGCGTTCAAAGAACTGATTCAGCAACTGCACCAGTTCCTGCGGCGACGTTTTCTCGGACATCGAAGTAAATCCCCGAATGTCGGCGAACATCACCACCGCATTGACACTTTGACCTTCAATGCGAAGTTCGGTTTCAACTCCATCCAAAATGCGCTCGGCAATTTGCGAATCGACGTATTTGCGGAATGTCTTTTCGATCTTTTCCCGTTTGCCCAGTCCGTCGCCCATGCGATTGATGGCGTCGCCCAAATGCCCGATTTCGTCTTTCGAAAGAACTTTGACCTTCGCTTCGAAATGGCCTTTTTCGATCAAAGCCACTTTCTTGATGATCTCAGAGATTGGCTCGATAAAAGAATGCGCAATGATTTTTCCCAGATGCAATGCCAAGAAAAACGAAACACCCCAGAAAACCAGGTAACTGAAAAGACTGTCGATGGCGTTGGGACTTGGCAGCTGACCGTAAAAAAGAGGCGCACCCAGGCTTTTCCAATTTGAAACCAGATAAGAAATCAAAAACGGAAAAGTCGCCGTGATTCCGATCCAGCGAAGCGAGACCACCATACTTTTGCGCGAGCGTAAAAAGCTGATCATCAAAGATCCAATGGTCGCATACAAAATGAGCGAACAGAACATCACAAGCCCGTATTTCAAATCCGGAATATCAATGGTCGGTGCAATCGTCGACAGGAACAAGATCGTGGTGAATGAAATCAAAACCCGGGTTCCCGACGACAGGCTGGCTAATTTTTTGGCCAGAATCGTTCCGTTGAAAACGAAATAAAAAACTTTGCCAATCAGGCGCAACACCGGCGAGTAAATTTTCGATAGCAAAGGATCAAACAGCAAGAAGGTCTGAACGGCCAAAATCAAAAGCAGCATCCCGATCGGAAGTGCCTTTCCCGTCTGCCAAAAGCGGAAAGCCATCAGCGGCGGAATCACCAGCATCAACAGCGGCATGCGAACTTTCATATCATGCCAATCCGCCAGCGCGTCGATTTTTCTTTTGCCGATCAAAAGTCCCAAGCACCAGATCAATCCGACCAAGCCAAAGCTCAGCGTTTTCGGATAAGCGAGCGCAAGAACATAGGCGACCAGGTACACTTGCTCGGGATGAGGAGTCGCCGCCGCCAGATAGGAATTGAACAAGCCTTCCGCTTCATCCCGTCGTCCGGATTCGAACTGCTTGGTCGCCAGCAGCATCAACGGACGTGGATCGCCGGGTGCGGCTTTGATTGCCGCTTCCAGATTGGAGATCTGCTTTTCGGGATCCCCCATGCGTTCGTAAATTTCATTGATCATCAGATAGTCGGAAATGCTTTTATCTTTTTTGACTTCCACTTCGCGCAAGATCGGCACAAGCTCTTTGATCTGCGCCACATCCAAAAGTTTTGGAATGATCGACAAAAGCTTGCTTTGTTCGAACATGGTTTTGGTTTCAGACGCGTACTGGTTGATATTGTTTTCGGCTTCGGTGCACTTGGCGATCATCTGCAAGGCCGTCAGATTTTCGGGCTCAAGTTTGTAAACCGAACGCGCGGTCGGAAGGCCGGCCAGACAAGATCCCGCATCGGCCGCAAGCTTTGCTTTCAGTTCTTCCACATTTTCAACGACGGCGGCATCGACGGCGAACGCCGAAAAGCCCAAGCCCATCGCAAGTAAGAAGAAAATCAAGCGAAGCAAAGTCTCTCCTTTTAAGAATCTTCAGCCTCACCTATCGACAAATCAGCTTGAAAGACTAAGGGGTTGGACGCTGATTGATTGAAAACTCAAAGAAACTCGACCAATGGATCCGTGCCTCTGTGGGACTTACTCGTCAAATTCGGGTTCCCACTCGACTAGACCTTGCGGACAATTGGCAAGCGAGCGAACCTCGACTGTCGAAGTGTCTGGTTTTCCAAAGGCCACCCAGGTGTTCAAAATCTCTTTCTGACAAGCATCCAGCAGAGGAAAACCAGAATTTGCCGGCGGCATCCGATTGTTGTTCACCTGAAACTGAATCAGCGAGGAATTGTTTTTCACTGCCTGAGCCGTTCGAAGATCCGGCGACTGAGTGACGCCGTTATGGCAGTTCAGACAAACCGCCAAGGATCTCGAGCGCACGGTGTCTGTCGAAATCGTCTGTGCCACGCCGGGCGGAGGTGGTGGTGGCAGCGGAGCTGACTGGCCTGAATTTCCCGAGTCACCACCACCGCTAGAGCCACTGCATGCCACAAGAAAAAGGAAAATGACCCAAAGATATTTCATCATATCCTCCTGGCCGCCGAGCGATCGCCAATCGAGCTGTGGTTGCAATTGCTCGACCAGTACTTGCGCCGCCGAAACCTGTCAGGCAGCATCAAGTCATGGGATTCTTAGATTTCAAAAACTGGGACCCGGTTGATATCAGCGCTGTCAGCGGAAAAATTTTGGCAGCCTCGCTGGTTCTCTGGTTCACAAGCGGTCATTTGTCGACGCGCCTTCCTGCGCCTGCCGATCTCGATCCGCAGCTGCAAACCGAGCCCGAGCAACACGACCGCAGTGATCTCTCCCCTTTCGAGCGAGAGGCCGGCGAGCACGCGTACTCGATCCAACCCAAGGCCGAATACAAAATTCGCGGCCTGATTGTGGCGACCCATGATTCCTCGAGCTTACTGGATTTGGCTCATCAACAATCCGGAGATTTTTTTAACTCTCATGATCTGTGTGTGATTTGGGGAGAAAACGCGAGCTCGCCTTATCTTTCCAAAGTGAAATTCTCGCATGGCGATTGGACTTGTTATTTCGAAACGAAAAGCTCGGAGGCCTGGAAAGCCTTTCGCAAAGATCAGCTTTCCAACAATCATATTTTGCCGGCGACAGATGAAGTTTTATCTGTGATCCGCTCGGCGCAAATTGGCGATCAAATCGAATTGTCAGGTCAGTTGGTGGATTACTCGATGGACGGAAATCCGGAAAGGCGCACAAGCCTGATCCGCACCGATGTGGAAAACGGAGCTTGTGAAATTATCTATGTCACGTCTGCGCAGTTCCTCAAACGTGCACCCGCTGTGTGGCGCTGGCTTCGCACGGCCGCTTTGATTTCGGTGATGGCAAATCTCGTCGTGATTCTTTTCGCGCTTGGAATTTTGCCATTCCTGCGGCCGCGCCCGGAATTTTAAAACGGCTGGCAATCCACCACAGTCAAAGCATCAACCCAGCTGTCGTGATAAGAAGCGGATTCGCGGTACTGGCCGCGGATCATATTCACTGTTCCCGCTTTCGAAGCTTTCAAATCTTCCAGCGTGAAAATCAAATCCGTGACTTGCTCGCCATCGATGCTCAGTGTGATCACGACTTCGTTGTCCAGGCTTCCTTTGGTTACAAACAGGGATTCGGATCTTTCCATGGTCACGGTTGGAACTGTTCGGACCCGGTCCGAAGCATATCGTCCATAAACCGCGACCACTTGTTTGCAGGTGAGCTTTGCCGGAAGGTGACTGGCCAGATCGCCGTCGGAAACCGGTTCCGCTTTTGCCATCATTCCAAAACCAAGAGCTGCTGTCGTCACAAGTGCTGTCATCATGTTTTTCATAACTGTCTCCCGCTTTTCAAAGCGCAGAAAAAAGCTAACACTCTTCTGGCAAATTCAAAGCTTTGATGGACGCAATTTATTATTCATTAGCAGCATGCACCTGCGCGCAATGTGCAATTCACGAATAGAAACAAGGATAAAACAAGGGGAGCTAAGAAGGACTGCCAAGTTTCCGGGCAATCTGACGAAAGGCAAGGGGCCGTGGATTTTCCCCGAGAAAGCTTAAAATCTTCGCAGCACTTTGGTCCGGCGTGGATTCGGACGAATCGATTTCCAAATCGTATCCGCCACACTGGTAAATGAACGCGTGAACCACATCAAACTGCAAACGCGCCGAACCCAGCGTGCGATTCTTGCGCTCGCGTTCCCGCTGTTCGATCACATCCACCGGACAGCGAATCCCAATCAGATAAGCGCGATGTTCAGAAAAAAGTCGCGAGGCCTCTTCCACCCAACTGCGCTCGATCATCACGTGATCCGACAGCACCGTGTGACCCCGGCGCAGAAGCGCATCCAACGCGTGATGCATCCCCGACATCAGATGCGTTCCCAATTCGCCAGCCGCGTTCGATTTTCCCATGATGTTGTTCCACTGTGGTTGCTGGAACCAACTTTCGTGCATGGTATTCAGAAATTTATCCAGCCCCAGATTCAGGGTCAGTCCCGGCATTTGCTGATGCAGGCAGTTCACAATACTGGTTTTCCCAGCACTGGAAGTTCCGTTCAGCATGATCAATTGTCCGCCCGCAGTCATCGGCGCCATCCTACCCAGCGCCGGATCAGATGCAAACTTTTATTCCGACACCAAAGCCTGACGCAGCTTCCGAGGCGCTGCTTTCGTCGCCATCAAAGATTTCACCAACTGCGGCAATCCTGGGAGCAGACGCGCGACGGCCACCACCTGTGACTGAGCACTTCGGCAAATCACCGGCATGCGAGCCAAAAATTCCTGGTGCTTGGCCAAAACCGTCTGCACGGCCTGACCAATCCAAGGATCTGCGGTCATGTTTTGCAAATCTTGAATAATCAATGGGTGCCATGATTCCTCTCGCGCGATCAGAATCTTGATCACATTTTGCTTGAGGCCTCCCTGCAATGCCTTCTGAATGAAGGTCACTTGTTCGGGGGTTGGCGTGTGCTTCACAGTCGCCAAGACATCGGCAGCAAATCCACCATAGGAACTGCCATATTGAAAAGTGAAAACCTGATAGAGATTCTCGATCATTGCAGCCGACAGCGGCTGATTTTGATAATACCGCGCCAGCTGTTTGGCCTTCTGCAAACTTTGATAGTTGTCCTTCAAAAATCCACGGAACAGTTTTTCCAAAGCCGGCGTGGCAGAGATTTCAGGATGCGCCTGCCAAAAACTAAAGGCATCCGGGTTGTTTGTGTCCTGTCGAATCAGCGTCGCCACGTATTCAATCGCGATCTTCGAGCGAGCATCCGAAATCCCGTGCCAAACATCGGGTGCGCGCAAATAACCACGCATAAAGGCGGCCGGATTTTCTTTCATCACACCGTCGTCCCAACCCAGGCCGATCGCTTCGGTTTTCGCTTTGACATCAGCATAGTATTCGGCCAGCGGCAATCGCTGGTCGTTGTTCATCGAGCGGCTGAATGTATGAATCGCCTCCGAGTCAGCAAGCCCCAGGAAAACAGAGGCAATTTTTGGCTGGCCCCGGCCCAAAAATTCCAGAACCAGATTTCGCTTTTCAATCAACGACAAAGGCTTGTGATGAAATTCAGGAAAGCTGGCCGCCGTCACTTCGACTGCGACTTTCTCTGGCAAATCGGCTTTCGGAACAAACACCGATCCGCTTTTATGAGAATCCGGCATATCGTGACCCTTTGAATAGCTGTCTCCGGTGATCTTTACCAGCGCATCGCCAATCGCACCTCGGCTTTTGGTATCGAAAAATTCGATATTCTGCTGTTCGGCGGGTTGCGCCGCCTGGCTGGCCGTGCTCCTGAAATTTCCGTGGTGCATGCCTTTCGCTCCCAGGATGATCTGCTCGTAACCCAAAGCTTCTTTCGCCGCATAGAAAGCCTGAAAAACTTCGGCACCTTTTTGCGCGTTCACGGTCGAACTCCCCATATCGTGCAACAGCAAGGAACGTTTGCCGCCGACCTTCACGTCCATCGCATACACGGTCATCAGAAGTTTTCCATCCGAGTCCCTGACGATGTAGGTGCGCTCGGAAGGAGCATAGGTGTAGCCATAGGCATAAGTCGTAAAGCAGTCCCCATTCAGGCTTCCGCGAAACATCGCAAGACTTGGCGGCAGAAGTTCCATAGTGAACGAGCTTTTCGTCGTCATCACTTGCTTCACGCCTTGAACCAAGTGCGGCTTGAGAAAAGACTGGGCAAGACTTTGAACGGTCTCTTTGATTTTCTTCACATCTTTAGCATCAACTTTTTGCTCGGTCTCTAAAGCCGAAAGGCCGCTTGGATTTTGCGTTGGCTTGAATTCAATCAGCGCTTCATAACCGGCAACTCCGCCGCCTTTTTGCTTCCACTCCTGATAAAGGGCCATCACCGCGATGCTTTGCTCAAGCTGTTGAATGCGGTGAACGTCCTGGCGGAGATGAAGAACCGTGATTTCCTCGGGCTTATAGATATTCGTGCGAAAGCCGGCCTTCAGCTGCTCGTCGGTGATGTGCTCGAAAAGGAACTTCATTTTCTCTTCCGCCGGCAATTTGAAAGCAGTCGCTTTCAGATCAGGCCGAAGGCTTTGAATCATGCCGGTGATCAGACCTTGCGAGCTTTGCCCGTTCAACGCATGCACCAGCTCCAGTATCTTGTGATTGATTTGCGAATTCGTCGCATAGTGCACGCCGAGGGAATCGAACGAGTGTCGCAGGCTTTGCACACCCGTCTCGCCGATCTGCGGAGCATTCACATTTTCAGCCGTTTGAATCAGGGCTTTGATTTTTTTCTGCGGCAGCGTTGGCGGAGTTTCACTGTGAATCAATGCCTGCGCTTCTGGCGAGTGATACCACTGCATGAATTTGTGTTCGTTCTCAATGACCTTCATCGGATCGACGAACCAACCGCCACCACTAACAAAGACCTCTGGCAGAACCTGATGCAGATACAGCAGGCGTTTGCTTTGTTCAGCCATGGACAGCTCGGCAGCAGGATCAGCCCATGCAACCAGCGAAAATGCCAGGGACAAAATCAACGCTACAACTGCCTTCGGCTGCCACCACTTCATAAACCACTCCGTGTTCTTTTTCGTTCAACGAGCGATCAGGAAATTAGCAGTGTGAATAGAATTCTTCGCCTGTGGTTTTTCTGACAAGGAAATTCTTCAATGTTTCCAATGGCATGCGTGCAAGCCCAGTGACACTTCTGGGCTGTGGATTTGAAATTTATTTTCGGAAATAAAAAAGGGTCCCGTGTAGGGACCCTTTAAATTCGATTGAATCTGAATTCAGCGGATTTCGTTTATCGCGGCTGGCAAGGAGTGACTGACAGGTTCAATTTCACCGCGTCGTTGTCACTGCCACCCAGGTCCGCTGAATCGATCATCATCATCATTGGTTGGTTGACGATACGTCCACCGCCACGACCGTTCGGGCCCAGCAAATGGATCACCGTCGTGAATTCCAACACTGGCAGCGGTTGGCAACGATTGCGGATTTTCAATTTCAAAGGCTGAGTCACCAGGAAGTTTCCAGTGCCCGGAGGAAGCTGCTTGGTCAGCTGCTGGTCACCGATCGTGAAACCATCCATGCTGGGAAGTTTTCCCGAGCTGATGACGTAACCACGGTTGCCGCCTTGAAGGTCCGCAAACCCGCGGTAGTCGATTTTCGAAACATCGAGGTTGTAGCCGGGCTCGAGATCCAGCGGAATACGGAAACGGCAGTAGCGGCGAAGCTGAGGCATCTGATAAGTGCCCGGATCGATATTCAGTGCAAAGTTATCAAACAAAATTGAAATCGCAGTTCCATCCGGAGAAATCGCCGCAGAAACGGCGCCAGAAGGACACCCGTCACCGTCGACCATCGGTTGGCCGATGTGGAATGGCAGCGCCTGTGCTGAAAGGCTGAGAGCTAATAACGAAATTAAAAGCAGTGGTTTCATTTTGTCCCCCGTGTGGATGTGTTTTATGCCCCTATGACCACATTATCCAAGAACAGTGCCAAGCATTTTTGGCTGTTTTGACTCTACAAATCATGGAAATGAGTTGGCAATTCCTGGACTCGGCCCGCCATCATCGACCGCCCACATTCCATGTCACAAAGCAGGTGCTGAAAAAAGTTCCTGCACTTAAATAAATTAACATTTATATTGCTGGCCATGGAATCAACAAAAGGCAACCTCGTTTCGATTGTTCAGGCCCTCTCACAAGTCCGCACATTGGATGAGATCACAAAAATCGTTCGAACGGCAGCGCGCGAGCTGACCGGTGCCGATGGTGCCACCTTCGTACTGAAGGAAGAAGGCCTTTGTCATTATGTCGACGAGTACGCCATTGCACCACTTTGGAAAGGCCATCGCTTCCCACTGGGTAAATGCGTCAGCGGCTGGGCAATGATCCACAAAAAAGCGGTCACCATTGCCGACATCTACCAGGACCCCCGTGTGCCGATTGATGCCTACCGTCCGACCTTTGTAAAAAGCCTGGTGATGGTGCCAATCAAGCAAAACGATCCGGTGGGTGCCATCGGAACTTATTGGGCACATCCTCACAACGCCACAGCCGAAGAGGTCGCCGAACTTCAGGCCCTGGCTGACACCACGGCTGTCGCTATGGAAAATGTCAATCTTCTGCAGTCTTTGAACCAACAGATCGAAGAGCTGGCCGAAGCCAACAAATCCAAAGATCAGTTTCTGATGAGGGTCTCCCACGAGCGGCGCACACCTCTGAAGTCCATCCAGGGTTGGGCCGAGCTTCTGAATTCCAAGGGCCTGACCGAGCAAGAGATGGAACAAGGGCTGAAAACAATTCTTCGCAATGCCAAGGCTCAGAACCGTATCATCAATGATTTGATGGACACTTCGACTATCATCATGAATCGCATTTCATTCGAGAAAAAACCAGTGGATGTGATTGCGATTTTGGATCACGCCCTCAGTGCGAGCCGCTTCAATGCTCAGACAAAAAATCTCAAAGTACAGTTCGAAAGCCAATTTGAAAGTGCATGGGTTGTTGGCGATAGCGAACGATTGCTTCAGGTCTTCAACAATCTGATGACCAACGCCATCAAATTCACGCCGGAAGGTGGCCAGGTCAAAATCAAGGCCGCTCCTGAAGGGCCCTCGATTCGTATTTCCTTTGAAGACACCGGCGAAGGCATCGCCAAAGATTTCCTCCCACATGTCTTCGAGCGCTTCCGACAGGCTGACGATTCGTTGACTCGCAATCATGGCGGCCTGGGCTTGGGTTTAGCGATTGCCCAGCACGTGGTTCAAGCCCTGGGCGGCAGCATTGAAGCCAAATCCGACGGGCCTGGTAAAGGCTCGATATTCACTTTGCTTTTTCCTTTGGAGAGCCCGCCACTGTTGGACTCGCAGATGGATTCTGCGAATGAACCCCCATGGCGCCCAAGTTTGGATCTGAATCAAACTCTGACGAAGCCCGAAACGACGCTGACTCACTAAAACAAAAAACCAGCCTTGGCGGCTGGTTCTTGTTTTGAATTGAAAACACTTTTCGGAAAACGGACTCGTTTACTGGCAAGTCACCGCGCGGTTTGTGTTCACTTCGTACAGTGTGTAGCCGCGGCAGTTGGCACCGTTGCACCAAACCATTTGCGACCAGTATCCGGATTGATACAGATATTGTCCGTAGCACTGCTGACCGACCATGCCGCCATTGATTGCGTTCGTGCAGTAGGAAGTGTTTGGCATCATCTGACCTGTCGAGCTGTAGCAGTATCCG
>CBIHPB010000100.1:0-11445 GCA_966211485.1 uncultured Bdellovibrio sp. | reverse complement strand
GGATATCCACTGTGGTTCTTGAAAAACAGTAAACTAGTTTGACCACACGAAAACCACATTTCGTTTTTAGATGAATTCAGATGCCAGCTGCCGGGACGGCTTGGTCTTTGCTTCAATTCAGTTTAGTTGTCCGTTGCTGGAGGTTTGTGTCGTGGATCCATTTATTCGAAAAGCTTCGATCGATGTCCTCAGTTTGATGGAACTTGATGTCGCGCCTGATGCGATGATCGACACACTTCTCGATAGCGCTACCATTGCCATTAATTTTGATGATCTCCGCTTACAATACAGAGATACTTCGCCTGAAGGCCGTCGGGTTGCACCTCGGTATGAGATCGGTATCGAGATCATTATTCTCAGTCAGACCAAATCTTTCCGAACCAGCAGTATCAACGTATCGATTTCAGGTGCTTTGCTGAAAGATCAACTGCCGAAAGAGTTCATGTCTTCCGATACCCTGGATATTATCTTTATTCCCAATGGATCTTTTTTAAAGAAACGCATTCTCTTTCAAGGCAAAGCAGTCGGCGGTCCCGACAGCAGTGCCCGCATCACATTTCAGCGCTCAAGCCTGAATGCGCAGACAGATCTGCTGATGGCGATTGAAAAAATTCAGCCGTTAAAGAAGAAACGCGCCTAAGTTTTTATTTCAAGAAAAGCAAAAACGGAGCTCCTTCCCTTCATTGTGAATTGAGGGGAAACTTCGTCCTCTTTTTTATTTCATATTTCAAAAGAATTTCGGGGTTCGGACGACAATCCCGATAAGCTTTGCTTATCGGGATTCCATAAGGAGGGGAGGGGAGACCTTTTCCCTTCGAGGTCGATGATATTTTTTAGTACTGCTTCGCCAATTCAACAAACGTGCGAATCATAACGCCTGAAGCGCCCTTCTTCGAGCAGTATGGCAGGCGATTTCCAACCGACCAGCCAGTTCCCGCGATATCAAAGTGTGCCCAAGGAATGCCTTCACCAACAAATTGCTCAAGGAAAGCAGCCGCAGTTCCGGATCCCGCACCCTTGCCGCTGGAGATGTTCGACAGATCAGCGTAGGTGCCCTTCATGTCTTTTGTGTGATGGTCTGTCAGTGGCATGTTCCAAACCCACTCGCCTGAAGCTTCTGCCGCTGTTTCGATTTTCTTTTTCAGAGCTTGGTTGCGAGTGAAATATCCAGTGTGGATGTTCCCCAAAGCGATCACCATTGCACCTGTCAAAGTCGCTGCGTCGATGATCATCTGTGGTTGTTGCTCGGTCGCGTAGCTCAAAGCATCTGCCAAGATCAAGCGGCCTTCAGCATCCGTATTGTTCACTTCGAAAGATTTTCCATTGCGGGCGACGTGAACATCGCCTGGCTTCGTTGCAGATCCGTTCACCAAGTTTTCAGTCGCAGGCACCAAGCAGATCAGATTCACTTTCAATTTCAGTTTCGCAATCGCCAAAGTCGCGCCGATGACGTTCGCGCCACCGCACATGTCGTATTTCATTTCTTCCATACCAGCACCTGGCTTGATGCTGATGCCACCGCAGTCAAACGTCAGACCTTTACCGACGAACAACAGAGGCTTCTTTGAAGCAGGAGCACCTTTGTACTCGAGGATGATAAAACGAGGGTCTTGATCGGAACCTTGAGAAACGCCGAACAAACCGCCCATTTTTTCTTTTTTGATACGAGCACCATCCCAGATGGTGGCTTTGATCTTTGTACCCTTAACAGCTTCAACAACTGTGTCGGCCAAGATGGTTGGAGTCATCAGGTTGCCTGGCAAATCACCCAAACGGCGCGAGAAGTTTACGCTTTCCGCCAAGATCAAGGCCTCTTGATGAGCTTTTTTAACGCCAGCATCAGCTGCCAGTTTTGTCGACAACTTGACGACTGTTTCCATTTTCTTTTCTGTGGTTTCTTTTTTCTTCGATTTCAATTCGTCGAAGTTATAGTCCGTTAGTAGCAAACCTTCAGTGAATCCCTGGATGGCTTTTGCAGCCTTGCGTTTTTCCGTCAAAGCCGCGTCGATCGCGACTGTCACGTCGTTGGCTTTCAGTGACTTGATGTGGCCATGAACGACGGCTGCCGCTTGGCGGAAAGACTCGTGATCGATGTTCTCACCCAGGCCGACAACAACAACATGTCGAAAACCATTGAAATCAATGTCTCGAAATAAAACAGAGTCCTGTGCCTTCGATGACAATTCTCTGCTCTCGATGGCAGATTTCAGCCTTGCGTCGAGTCCGGGTTGTGTCAAAATGAGACGCTCAGTTTTACCTCGCTTGGAATTAACCGCGAAAGCAACTAAAACTGAACCAGACTGAGACGATTTTGTGAGCTCGATTTTCATAGCACTCCCTTTGCATAACCAAAATGTAAGAACATTGCGGACTGACAGAATTGTAAGACCTAAGTCGATTGAAACTATGCTGTTTTTAGCCGAAAAGCAAATGACAGCCAGCTAAAAAGGAGAACACCGTGAACCTGATCCCTTACGTCATCGAACAGAGCGCCCGCGGAGAACGAAGCTACGACATTTACTCGCGTCTTTTGAAGGATCGTATTGTGATCTTGGGATCAGCGGTGACAGACGAAGTGGCCAACAGCCTGATCGCACAATTTCTGTTTCTGGAAGTCGACAATCCCGAGAAGGATATCCATCTTTACATCAACTCGCCGGGCGGTTCGGTTTCTGCCGGCCTTGCGATCTACGACATGATGCAATTCGTGAAATGTGATGTGGCAACTTATTGCCTCGGAATGGCCGCTTCAATGGGTTCTTTGTTGCTCACAGCGGGTACCAAAGGCAAACGTTATGCTATGCCCAATAGTCGTATCATGATTCATCAACCGCATCTTGGCGGTGGCGGAATCGGTGGACAGGTCACTGACATCGAAATTCACGCAAAAGAACTGGTAAAAACCAAAGAAAAACTGACTCGCATCTATGTGGATCACACAGGACGCGACTATGAACTGCTCGCCAAAACAATGGAGCGGGATCATTATATGAGTGCAACCGAATCGAAAGAATTTGGATTGATTGATTCAGTTGTAGATTTCCGTAAAAAAGGATCGGTGAAATAACCATGAGCACAAAAGATACAGGCACACTTCGCTGCAGTTTCTGCGGAAAAGGTCAAAAAGAAGTTAAAAAACTGATCGCCGGCCCTGGTGTTTATATTTGCGATGAGTGTATCGACCTTTGCATGGACATCATCGACGAGGAAAAAGAAAAAGAGACAGCGGTTAAAGGGACTTTCAAAGTTCCAAAGCCATCAGACATCAAAGGTTTCCTGGATGACTATGTCATCGGCCAGTTGAAGGCGAAGAAATCCTTGGCGGTTGCGGTTCACAACCACTACAAGCGTATCAATGCTCTTCAAAACGGTAAGAAATCTCAGGATGTCGAGCTGGCAAAATCCAACATCCTCCTGATCGGTCCAACTGGATCGGGTAAGACATTGCTGGCACAAACGATTGCAAAAATCTTAAACGTTCCATTCGCGATGGCGGATGCAACAACTTTGACTGAAGCTGGTTACGTCGGTGAAGACGTTGAGAACGTCGTTCTCAATCTTCTGCAAGCGGCAGACTGGGATGTTGAAAAAGCTCAGCGCGGAGTTATCTACATCGACGAAATCGATAAGATTTCTCGCAAGTCAGAAAATCCATCGATCACCCGAGACGTTTCAGGCGAAGGTGTTCAGCAAGCCCTGCTGAAGATCCTGGAAGGAACCGTTGCGAACTTGCCTCCAAAGGGCGGTCGTAAACATCCACAACAGGAATTCATTCAAGTTGATACATCGAACATCTTGTTCATCTGCGGTGGCGCCTTCGTCGGTCTTGAGAAACTGATCGAAAGCCGCACATCGAATAAGACAATGGGTATCGCGGCTGATATTCGCACAACTCAGGAAAAAGAAGCTGGCGAAAACATCCTGCAAAAGGTTGAGCCAGATGATTTGACGAAGTTCGGATTGATTCCAGAATTTATCGGCCGTCTTCCAGTGATGGCAGTTCTGGATCCTTTGGAAGAAGCCGCTTTGGTCGACATCCTTGTCAAGCCAAAGAATGCTTTGACCAAGCAATATCAAAAGCTGTTTAGCTTTGAAGGTGTCGAGTTGAAGTTCACAGACAACGCGATCAAAGCGATTGCGCAACAAGCCTTAAAGCGCCGTACTGGTGCTCGTGGTCTGCGCGGTGTGATCGAATCGTCTATGTTGGACATTATGTTCGATATCCCTTCGAAGACGAATGTCAAAGAAGTCGTGATTGACGAAAACGTCATCGAAAGCGGTGCGGCACCAAAACTGGTCTACAAGACCGAAGAGGAAATGCGCGCGGACGATACAGCGAAGAAGGGTTCGGCTGAAAGCGCATAAATCAGCCAGACCAGACTTCAGAAGTTTTCTGTAACTGAACAAAAAACAAAAACCCCTCGATGAAAGAGGGGTTTTTGTTTTTTAAACAGCTCGAAATAACGTCTTTCATAATGCCAACATTATTCGATATATTACTAAAAATTCGTTCACTTCATTTCATAGTCCCGATACCATCAATATTAATGAAGTTCCCTAACTGTTTTTGAAACAGAGGGGGTCATCAAGGATAGATCGACGGTGTTGCAGGAACGACTGCCGTTGGCCAGGATGACGACCAGACCATGGTCCTGAATCAATGATGCAGGGGACTTCATCTTCACGGAGGGAGACAGAATGTCGGCAGGGAATAACTCGCAATTACCAATGTTACCGCTTAGAGATCTCATCATATTCCCGCATATGATGATGCCTTTGTTCGTAGGCCGCGAAAAGAGCATCAACGCTCTGGAAGAGGCCATGAGCAAACAGACCGACATCGTGTTGGCTGCGCAAAAAGACGCAAAGACCAACAATCCTGAACCAAAGGATATCTACAGCGTCGGAACAGTTGGAACGATCATCCAACTTCTTCGTCTGCCAGACGGAACTGTGAAAGTTCTGGTTGAAGGCAAGCGCCGTGTGAAAATTAAAGGCTTCGTACCGAACGACAATTTCTTCGTTGTCAGCACAGAAGACGTGAACGAAGAGATCGCAAGCCAGGTGGAAACTCAGGCCTTGATCCGCTCGGTGAAAACGACTTTCGAAACTTACGTGAAACTGAACAAGCGCATTCCGCCAGAAATTCTGATGCGGGTATCGACAATCGAATCTGCTGGCGAGCTAGCTGACATCATCGTCGCGCAGTTGAACCTGAAACTGGAAGACAAACAGAAAGTTTTGGAAATCTTCGATCCGGGTAAACGCTTGGAACACTTGCTGAACACAATGACCGGCGAGATCGAAATCCTCGAAGTCGAGAAGAAGATCCGCACGCGCGTGAAAAAGCAAATGGAGCGCTCGCAAAAAGAATACTATTTGAACGAGCAAATGCAGGCGATCCAAAAAGAGCTGGGCGAGAAAGACGACTACCAGCAAGAGCTTGCTGATCTCGAGGAAAAAGCGAACAAAAAGAAAATGTCCGCTGAAGCCAAAGAGAAAGTAAAAAAAGAAATCAAGAAACTGAAGATGATGTCGCCAATGTCTGCGGAAGCGACAGTGGTCCGAAACTACATCGACTGGGTTCTCTCTCTGCCATGGCAAGAATACTCGGAAGAAAAGCACGACATCAAATTCGCTGAAGATGTGTTGAACGAAGACCACTGGGGACTTGAGAAGGTCAAAGACCGTATCTTGGAATACCTCGCGGTTCTTTCCATCGCCAACAACATGAAGGGTCCAATCCTTTGCCTCGTGGGTCCTCCGGGGGTTGGTAAGACCTCGTTGGCTCGCTCGATCGCGAAATCTTTGAATCGCTCGTTCGCCCGAATCTCTTTGGGTGGCGTGCGTGACGAAGCGGAAATCCGCGGTCACCGCAAAACATACGTCGGTGCGATGCCAGGTAAGATCCTGCAAGCACTTCGCAAGGTTGATAAAGGGAATCCGTTGGTTCTGTTGGATGAGATCGACAAGATGGCATCTGACTTCCGCGGTGACCCAAGCTCGGCGATGCTGGAAGTTTTGGATCCAGAACAGAACAACAACTTCCAAGATCACTATTTGGAATTGGAATACGATCTGTCCAAAGTGATGTTCATCGCGACAGCGAACAGCCTGCACACGATCCCGCGTCCATTGCTGGATCGTATGGAAATCATCGGTCTAGAGGGTTACACCGAGACCGAGAAATACCATATCGGTAAGAACTACTTGGTTCCAAAGCAGCTGGAAATGCACGGTCTTCAAGACCGCAAAGTTCAGGTGCAGGAGCAGACTTTGAAAAACATCGTTCGCTACTACACGAAAGAGGCGGGCGTCCGTAATTTGGAACGTCAGATTGCCAATGTTTGCCGTAAGGTGGCTCGCGATATCGTGCGCGCTGAAGCGGTTGCAGACATGAAGGGCACGACGAAAAAAGCGGCGACCTCGAAAAAAGGCGCTGACAAGAAAAAGGCCGCTCAGAATTACGTGGTCACTCAGAAGAAACTGGTCGAACTGTTGGGCCCAGAGAAATACAAAATGGGCAAAATCGAAGAGCAGAACGAAATCGGATTGGTCAACGGGATGGCGTGGACCGAAGTCGGCGGAGATCTGCTGGCGATCGAGGCGACTGTGGTTCCTGGAAAAGGAAAGTTCACAGTCACCGGTCAACTGGGCGATGTGATGAAGGAATCTTGCTCGGCAGCGATGAGCTACGTGCGATCACGCGGACCCTTGTTCGCGCTGGATAAAGAGTACTTCCAAAACATCGACGTTCACATCCACTTGCCAGAGGGTGCGACTCCGAAAGACGGTCCTTCTGCAGGTATCGGATTGTGTACAGCGATCGTGTCGGCGATCACCAAAATCCCAGTTAAGCGTACGGTCGCGATGACAGGTGAGGTGAGCCTTCGCGGAAAAGTTTGGGCCATCGGTGGCTTGAAAGAGAAAGTCATGGCGGCTCATCGCGGTGGAATTAAGACGATCATTTGCCCGAAAGAGAATGAAAAAGACCTGAAGGATATCCCAAAGGAAATCCTGAAAGATCTCAAAGTCATCCTTGTCGATCACGTGGATCAGGTTCTGGTAAACGCTTTGGATATCAAGAATCCAAAGGAGCTTTTCAAGGTTCAAAAAGAAATGACTTTTGGAATCAAGGCTCATTTCACCGGTCAAGCCTTGGCTCAGACGCACTAATTTAAGGTCTGCAGTCGTCCTGAACGAAAAATTTAAGATCATTAAGAGCGGCCTCCAACACGGGGGCCGCTTTCATTTAAAGGCCAAGCATCTTAAAGACTTATCTTTGATCGTCTGAAATACAGAAATCACAGCCAATCGAGTCAATTTGCAAACAAAAGAGGCAGTCACATGACATAGTCGATTGACGAATTGTCAGGAATTTGTGAGAACGTTCCGACTTTCAATGACGACGCCTACACTGACTAAGAAAACTGAATCTCCTTTCGACCGCATTCAAGAGGTCGCAAAGCTCCTTTCTGATCGCGGTGATTTCCTGTTGGCGATCCCAAAGTTGCTTGAGGCAGCTGAAGGTTATCACCAAGAAAAGAACTACTCGTCATACCTGGATTGCCAAAATCATCTGTTGCGTATCTACGCCGAGCGCGAACAATACGAAGACATCCAGATTCTCAAAGAAAAAATCCAAGACTTGGTTTTGAAAGAAGGCTTCGAGCTGAATTCAAAGACCTATTACACCCTGGCTTTGTGCGCCTCTTTTAAAGGCCAAAACGAAACGGCGCTTGAATACCTACAGAAAGCTTTGGCGATTGCCTTGGCGACCGATAACAAGCGGGACATCTGCTATGCGATCCAAGGTCTGGCGATTTGCTACAAGAACTTGGGAAAATACGCTGAGGCTTTGAAAGAGATCTACAATCTTCAGATTTTCTTCCAGGTTTTGGATATTCCAGAAGTTCGCATTGCCTCTCAAATCCTGAACGCCATGATCTTCAACGAGCTCAAGCGCCACGATCAGGCTTTGGAACTGCTGTGGCAGACTTATGATCTTTTGAAAGTGAATAAGATCCTGCACCTGCACATCCGTGTTCTGTGGAACATGGGTCACACTTATATGTTGATGGGCGATAAAGAAGTGGCGCGCACGCACTTTAAGCTGGCTCATCGCTCATTGGACCCTGAAAACATGGTCCGTATGGCCCGCAGTGTTCAGGAATGCCTGAAAGAGCTGGGCGGCGATACTGTCAGCAACTATGACCTGATTTTCGAAATGGAAAAGCATTCCGTTGTCGAAAAGAAATTGGGTCGCATCGATTTTAAAAATCAGTTTATCTTGATGGATCTGCTTCGTTTGTTTGTGCAAAACCAAGGACAGGTGTTCTCGAAAGAATATCTGGTCGAGCAGGTTTGGCGCCAAAACTACGATCCAGGCATCCACGACAACAAGATTTACGTGACGATCAAGCGCCTACGCAAAATGATCGAGCCTGATTACGACAAACCGAAATATATCTTCCGTGCTAAAAACGGATATTTTATGAACAAATCTGCAAGAGTGCTCATTGAAAGTAGAGGGGAACAACAATGAGAATTTTATTCGCGTTCATGATGTGCTTGGGTGTTTCGCTGGCCGGGAAAGCAAGTCCCGGAGATCCATGGCCTTGGGGAGCAGAAATGCCATTCCCATGGAAAGGTATCCAGGGAACTTGGTCTGCCTATATCGGTGACGACCCTATGTTGTTCGCTTTCAAAATCGTTCAAAAAAGCGGCGGTACAAACCAGCTTGATGTTGTTCAGTATGATGGCCGAACATGCGAAATGTTGGCTTACGGTGGCGGCTTTGAAGAAGCGGACCGTGTGGTACATGGAATGATTCTGACCCATGGTGGTGCGAAGAACATCACGATCCACCGCTTTAGCGAAGAGGCTTTGAAGCTGGCTAAAACGGAAGACAACGAATCAAAGCGTCGTCAAAAGACTTATACAGTGATGAACATTTCCGATTTCTTCGACGCCGAGACCTCACAGGTTCTGGAGTTGAGAAAAGTGCACAGCAGCCCGACCGGCATCTGTGCATCAAAACGGTAATCGTATTCAAGCTTGATTGAACCCTGCGGAAATAATCTGCGGGGTTTGACAAAACTCAAGAGCGGTCGTACAAAAGGACCCTCTTGTACCAATAGGGAGTTAGCTCAGTTGGTAGAGCGCCACCCTTACAAGGTGGATGTCGCAGGTTCGAATCCTGTACTCCCTACCATTCCACTTCCCACCACTCCTGTTCGCTTTTTTATGAGGCTTTTCGGATCGGCTGTTGGGCTTCTTTTTCTATTGTTGGATTCACTCGAATCGCCATTTGTTGCAGTGGCGTGAGTTCGGTTGTTTGCGTGAAAACTTCGGGACCTGTCCATGGGTAGTTGGAGGGAAGGCCAATGTACAAAGCCGAGAACATCAAGCGTTCATGGGTCGGCTCAACCCGGCTGCCCATGTGGTAGCATTTGCTGGTGTCGACAAGAAAGATGCTGAGTTTGGGGCGGATCATTTGAGTTGGGGTAGGTAACTGTTTGTTATCGAAGACTTCTGCGTCGGGGAGGTGTCGCATGATAAAGCTGTTTTTGATTTTCTTGGAAATCACTTTATCAAAGAAAGTAAATGGACCTGTCGCAGTTTCGTTTACGTCCGTCAGGTAAACGAAAATCTTCAACATGTTTGTATTGTCTCGATCTTGATGCCAAAGCTGTGAAGCTTTCAATGGGCCCGGCACATTCCGAGATAGAGTCAGAAGTGTGTAGCTCAAATAGGGAGCTTGCTTCATATAGGAAGCGGCGATTTTTAAGAATGTTGGTTGCAGTGCCATATCCACCATTGGGTTGTCGGTCGATAACTTCTTTCCTGTCAGATCTTCATCGGATAAGCGGATCCAGAAATCTTTGTTCTTTGTGACCTCGGCGGACTTGATTTGATCGGCGCGCTTCATTTTCTCCAGGCAATAACGAGAGAACGCCTGCATTTTTTCGGCAGGGATCAGACCGGTGAGATCCGAATAGCCAAGCTCGTTCAAATTGCGAACGATTGACTGCTCTTGTGAAGACAAGATCTGTGATTTGGCCATAGCTTGTCGGGTTTTGTAGAGACGATAGGAAATGACGATGGAAATCGCTTTCGTCACAAATCGAAACGGACTTTTGTTCACGGCCGCAACGACTCTTTGAAAAGAGTTCGGTTGGGTTAGGACGGATACGACTTTTTGAAATTGCGATGCCACATAATGAGATCGGCTTCTTTAATTCTTTTACCGAGTCCAAACTGTATATTTGATTTTAGAATCAAAATTATTTCTGAGACTTTGGTCCTGCGTAAGGGCTTTGCAGGTCTTACGTATGGAACCACTTGGCTTGGGCTGACAAGAAGCCTGCTTTCCCTGACTCTAAATAGGTGAAAGCAAATGCGTTTCGGTTCATCCAAACAGTCATCTTATTGGGATTTATCTCGCAGTCGTCTTGGGCGTTTGTGAATAAGTCATTTGCGATCGGCATTGGGTATTACTCGCAAAATTTTCTGAACAAAGTTTCTAAAGAAGATTCGGGGAAGAAGGCGATGCTGGGTGAAACTTTTTATCCCATCAATTTTCAGTACGATTACGAATTTCTGAATGATTGGTATCTGGGGCCGCGCCTTGATTACACCTTGATGCCACGAAAATCGGCAGGCGATACAGCAAAGGTTACTTTCTATCATCTGGTTTTTCCATTTGGACGAAACATTTCCGGATCTTCGAATCAGGTTTGGGATTGGTACGCGGGGCCGGGATTGTTGCAGTATTCGATTCAAGGTTCGGGCGGCACCACCCAGATGAACAATGGTACAGGAACTGCGACGTTTGCCGTTCCTGGCGACACGACCACGGTTCGCAAAGTGACAATGAATCTTGGTACATCCTTGTCGATGCAAAAATCGCGAGTTGGTTTTGATATCAGTTTTGAAAATTTCTTCTCCAGCTCGAAACGCACGCAAAGTCTGATGCTGAGCTACGCTTACCAGTTTGGAGGCCACTGATGAAAATGCTGATCTCGATTGGCATGGCTTTGATTTTTTGGAGCCAAGCTCAAGCATTTACTTTGAACAGCTCGACGAATTCGAATTTGAAAGGTTGGGATAACGGAGAGATTCGGCTGTTGGTCAATACGGCCAATTGCCCCGCCAATGTCGATGTGGTCGGCGTGATCCAAGCGGCCGCCGAAGTCTGGAACAATGTTCCCACTTCAACCGTCAAAGTCACTTATGATGGAGCAACCACATCGACCAGCTTTTCGTCACCGACGACAGTTTACTGTGAAACCAATTTTCAAGCGGTGACCCACGCAGACCAAAACTATGTCCCCGGTGCGGCTGCGGTTGTTGGATCGACGGTAACCATCACGCATGGAATCCTGTACCTCAATGCTTCTTCAGTTACAGGCAATATCGGTAACTTTGATCAGACGACTTTGA
>CBIHPB010000099.1:0-11526 GCA_966211485.1 uncultured Bdellovibrio sp. | reverse complement strand
GTCAGCACCGTCAAAGGGGTCCGCAACTCGTGAGAAATTGAATTCAGCAAAACCTGATGCAGTTCTTCCGATCGCTTCAGTTTTTCAGCCTCTCTCAATCTCGCCGTCAGAACACCGGTGATCACCGCAACCACGAAAAACGTCAGAAACATCAAGACATCTTCGGGAGCCGCAACAGAAAATGTAAATTTGGGCGGAATAAAAAAGAAATTCCAAGACAGAGAACAGAGGGCAGCCGCCAGCAGTGTCGGCCCAATCGACGTGACCGAGCCGATAAACAGCACCCCGAGTAAAAGCACAAAGCCCACAGCGCGGTAGCCAATCAGGGGCGTTAGAAATGTACTGGCCGAGACAAGAAAACTGATTCCGATCAATGTATACCAGTATGGTAAAAATCGTTTCATTGGAGCTGACAATAGTCTTGTCCCCGGTTGATGGCAACGACGTAAAATCGCCGTAAAAATGGGGCCATTTACTTTGTTTTTACACGACCGTGAGCCACCTTGGCATTAGCGTGCACATTGATATGAGCACGTTTGAATTTAAAATCATCGTCGCAACGGGCCTCGGCTTGATGGTCCTCACGCTGGCTCAGCCGCAACCCAATGCGGAACTAGAAAAGCAAAGAACCTCGATCCTCAAACTGATTGGACTTTTAGGCGCAACGATGCTTTTGCTACGGGCCATCGAACTTTTCGTTTAATGGAAAACTCTTTTCTGGATTTCTTCGATCAATGCTTCCTTGCGAACAGGCTTCGAGATGTGCGAATCACATCCGGCCTTTAAAGACTTTTCGGCGTCATCACGAAGCGCTTCCCCGGTGAGTGCAACGATCGGCTTTCGAAAACCAAGTTGCCTAATTTGTCTGGTGGCTTCCAGGCCGTCTAAGATCGGCATCTGAATATCCATCAAAATCAGATCGAACTCTTGCTTCTTGACGGCGTCAATCGCCTCGAGCCCATTATGGGCGAAGGCGAGCTTCGCACCTTCCTTATTCAAGTACAGCTTGATCACATCTGCATTATCCTGAGAGTCCTCAACCAGAAGGATGCGAATGTTTTCAAGCCGATGCTCTTTTTTGATACTTCCTATGACCCTCTCGACAATTGTCGGCGCCTTGATCCGATTGATCAAAGGCACCTCGCGACTGAGCCCCGTCGGAATCAAAAACTGAATAATGTTGCCGCTGCCAAGCTCACTTGGCTGAACCACAACCTCGCCGCCAAGAGCTCTTGCAAATTCTTGGGAGAGAGTCATTCCAGGCCGATTGGCCATATCCGGATGAAGTGGAGCTTCAAGTTCAGCGAGCTCATGTTCGCGGCTTGCATGCGAAGTCGAAGGACTTATGCCCGAGTCATCAATTTCGACACAGACAAAATCCTGCTCCCGGTGAATCAGCGACAGCGACACCAGAATAAAACCATCGCCTTCCGCGTATCGGATGGCATTTCCCAAAAAACTGGTCAGCACCTGCCGAACCTTCAGCGGGTCGGAATTGATGACCTGAGGGATGGCTGTTTTGAAAGTCACCAGCAGGTCGATCCCTTTCCTGGCAGTGGTGCGCTTCAGAGGCAGAGCAATATCGTGAACCATTTCAGCGAGACTAAATTCGGTTTTCTCAATACGGACCTCGCCTTTTTGAATCTTCGAAAAGTTCAGGGCGTCGTCTAAGACTTGAAGCAGATGATCTCCATTGGCGATAATTCTTTGCACGAAGTGTTTTTTGTCCGTATCGCTGAGAAATGGATCTTGCAGAAGACTGGCGAAACCAAGCATTGTGTTCAGCGGTGTTCTCAATTCGATGCTGAGATCAGCCAATAGATCACCCGTACTTTGAATCAACGAGCTCCCGGGTTCGGAAGGAGACTTTGGATTCGATTGTGACGTGTCTTCGTTCGCTTGAAGGCTCATACAATGCTCCTTGGTTGGATCATGGACTCTGATGCCCTTCCAGTTTGCTCCGAATTTGGGACAGCATCAATGGAAGCGAACCCCGCCTGTCTTTTTGCAATTCAATCCTTGCCAAAAAAAGAGATTTTTACGCAATTTTTGCTGGCAAAATGACAAGCGTAAATCCCGCGAGCTGAAGTCGTTTCTGGAGTGCGTGGGCCGTTTCATTGTGTAGCAATCGGTCAAACCATCGCTCGGTTTCAAAGATCACCTTGCCGGTGAAGAACGTCGGACTTGGAAACTCGGTGGCGATATCTTTGCAAATCTGGAAGCCCTCTTCGACAATCTCCGTGCCCGCACCAAATCGGAACTCGGCTTCGGCCCCAAGTCCGCGCATCAGCACCACATATTTTTGCAGCATTTTTTCAGTCTCCACCTCCAGTTGATGCAAAGACTCTTCTCCTTTGAAGACCCCTGAATCAATCACACCGACCGAGATAAAAACAAATTTCTGATAAATGCCGGGAAAATTTGAAAGAATACTTTTTAAGGTCTGAAGCCCCAAACCGCCATAACCACCAACCAAGATCGCAGCCGTCCTGGCATTAGCGGTTGAAACCGGCTTTTCATAGTAAAGCTCGTCCAAGCCAATCTGAAGATGGCGAAGTTTCCGGGCGACACCTAAATAGTGCGCTCGAATCATAAAACACACGGCGACAAAAATCGAAGTGACCAGCAACGTGATCCATCCGCCAACCAGGAATTTTTCATAGACTGTGAAAATCAGAATGGTCGCACAAAGCGCAAAACCGGCAGAAAAAATAGCCAGTCCACTTTTTCTTTTCGGTTTTCGTTTGTCTTTCCAGTAGGACTTGAGCATCCCAAAAATCGACAGTGAAAAAGTCAAAAACACGTTGATACTGTACATCACAACCAGATGGCCGACATCACCCTGAGTGTAGATCAGCGCAACCAGCGCCAAAAAACCCATAATCACAATGCCATTGCCAGTTGTGAGGCGATCCGAAAGTGCGGAAAATTTTCTTGGCACCCACGAGTCGACCGCCATATTTGCCAGAACCCGGGGACCATCAATAAATCCGGCCTGGGCCGCCACCACCAGCAAAAGTCCTTCTGAAAGAAGTGTGACAATCACCGCAACCGAACCACCCGGAAAATGTGTGGCCATACTTTCAAAGAGTACGGCATTCATCGTCTTCCCTTCAGCAATTTTGATATCCCAAAGCAAATAACAAAAGATTAAACCAGCCGCTGTGAAAGCCAGCGAAATCGCCATGTAGGCCATGGTTCGCTTTCCTGTGACGGTCTTTGGATCACGCATGATCGGAAGTCCATTGGAGACCGCTTCGATCCCCGTGTACGTACCTCCCCCCATCGTGTAAGCGTGAATAAATAGCATGAACATACCAGCCAACCCGATCGAGCCAAAGCCCGACTGGATACCGCTTGAGACCTTCGCCGTTGTCGCCGCGAAATCGGAAAGGTGAAAATAGATGCCACCGAAAATTCCAATCACGTGGGTCACCAGAAACACCATAAAAACCGGCGTCAGCAACAAAACAGATTCTTTCACACCGCGAATATTCAACACGGTCAGCGCCAAAATCAGCCCGATCTCCAGTGGCAGCTTGAAGCCATGAAAAGGGACCGGAATAAAACTGAAAATAGCATCCCCGGCTGCCGCAATTGAAACGGTAATGGTCAAAATATAGTCGACCACCAACGAACAACCCGAAACAACACCGGCCCGGTTTCCCAAAAGTTTACTGGCGACGACGTAACCGCCACCGCCGTGTGGAAACTCGTCAATAATTTTTCGGTAAGCGGCGGAAATGATGAAAACTGTGAAAATCATCATCAAAGCCACAGGAATGGCAAGATAGGTATGCTCGCCAAGCGCTTTAAAGGCCTCTTCCGGTCCGTAAGCCGATGATGACAGACCATCGGCACCAAGCCCGACCCAAGCCAGAATGGGAATCAGAGAAATCTTATGAAACAGCGAGTGATCCGCCAGATCCTTTGGCTTTCCGACGAGAATTCGTTTGGTGAGGCCAACGAGACCGCCGCGCTCTTCGGGAATATGAGATTTCATGAACAAATGACCTTTCCTATGGCTGACGAGGCGAAATGACGCGAATAGGTTCAAATTATCTCTCTTGGAATTGAGAGTCCACGATGCGTGAAGAAAGACGCCGTGGGTGTAAAAATCGAGTAAAAAAAGATCTAAGATCGACCGAGGGCCCGCTTGCTTTCGATCACCGCAATCCATTTATCGAGGACGGTCACAAGCTCGTCATGGCGTAATGGCTTTGAAAGATAATCGTTCATTCCGGCAGCCAGGCATTTTTCCCGGTCTCCGCCAACGGCATTGGCCGTCAGTGCGATGATCGGGATCTGTTTGTAATCGACACCTTTGGATCGGATCATCCGGGTCGCTTCGTATCCATCCATCTCTGGCATTTGACAGTCCATCAGCACCAGATCGTAGTGTCGCTCGGTCAAGGCTTGCACGGCCTCGACTCCGTTGGCTGCAACTTCGGCTTTCAGTCCCAGTTTTTCGAGATGCTTGACGGCCACCAGTTGATTGACCTGATTGTCCTCCGCCACCAAGACGCGGAAGTGTCCTTCGTACCGACGACTCAGCAACCCGGAACCAGCTTTCGATTTTTTTTGCACATCCACCAATGGCCCTTTGGCCATTTCCAAAGTCACCCAGAATGTCGAGCCTTTGCCCTGCTGGCTTTCCACACCGATTTGACCGCCCATCAAATCCACCAGCCGTTTGGAAATCGAAAGTCCAAGCCCCGTTCCGCCAAATCGGCGCGAGATCGTCGAATCGGCTTGAGAAAATGGCTGAAACATTTTTGCCAGCACATCCGGAGGCATGCCGATTCCGGTGTCCCGAACTTCAAAACGAAACCGAGCCATCGCCTCGTTTTCTTCGGCCACCTGAACATTCAAGGCCACATGTCCCTTCTTTTGGGTGAACTTGATGCTATTTCCCAGAAGATTGATCAGGACCTGCTGAATGCGCCCAGGGTCCCCTTTGAAAAGATTCGGCCAGGACTCGGTCCCGGCGTGCTGAAAATCCAGATTTTTCTTTTTCGCGGCGAAAGACAAAGTCTTACAAGTATCTTGAATCAATTCTCCCAAATCAAAATCGACAATCTCGAGATCCAATTTACCCGCTTCGATTTTCGAAAAGTCCAACACATCATTGACGATATTCAAAAGCATATTCGCAGACCGGCGAATCGTATCGGCATATTCCACTTGCACCGAATCCAGCGACGTATCCATCAGGATACTGGTCATACCGATCACACCGTTGATGGGCGTGCGGATTTCGTGGCTCATATTGGCCAGGAATTCGGATTTGACCCTTGAGCCTTGAATCGCGACCTGTTCGCGAACCTCCAGCTCGGCGCGCTCGCGCTCGGCCTTTTTCTTTTCATTGATATCTTCGACGATCGAAATAAAGTAATCCGGCTCGTTCAGTTCATTCCAAATCAAAGCGACCGACAAATTGATCCACACTTCCGAGCCATCTTTTTTGATGTATCTCTTCTCGAGTGTGTATTCCTTGATTTCTTTCGCCAGTATTTTTTGAACAAGCGCAAGATCTTTATCAAGGTCCTCGGGATGCGTGATCTCCTGAAAGGTCTTCGCCAGCAACTCACCTTCGGTATAGCCTAGGATTTCACAAAGCTTGCGATTGACCTTGAGCCATTTTCCATCGGTGCTGACATGCCCAATGCCGATAGCCGCCTGATTGAAGGTAGCCTCCATCTGGCGCTCGAGCTTGCGGCTTTCGGTGACATCGATTTGGGTGGCTAACAAATGCATCTGACCATTGAGCTCGATTTTATTGGTATCGGTGATCAGCACCAGATCGCGGCCGGAACGGGAGACCGCGTGCACTTCCCGGGAATGAATCGCGCCTTGCTCCCGAAACTGCCGGACATTGTCGGCGTGGAACTTGGGATTGCGCTGAAGTCCCAGCTGCAGACTGGTTTTTCCAATCGCTTCCTCGCGGCTGTAGCCAAATAATTTGGTCCAGGCCGGATTGACGTCCACGTAGGCAACTTCGGGCCATTTGATCAGGCAAATGGAAAGCGGCGAATTTTCGTAGACGCTAAAAAACTTTTGCTCGCTTTGGTAAACGGATGTTTTGGCTTTTTCCAGCTCGGCGGTGTACCGAGCTTTTATTTTTCGGGCGGATGAAAAAGCTTTCCACGCCAGAATCAGAAGGACCAGGATCACAGCGGAAACCAAATAGTCTGCTCCGATTTCTATGCTGTGAAAATCCATTTTTGCCCCGCGCCGCCGATAGAATCGAAATCCGCCCAGGTCTTCAGTTTGACACTCCAGAGCTGCTGAAGTCGACAGCATTTTGTTCCCAATCGCCGCGTAAAGGCGTGGGAGCTCGATTTCTCTCTCTATGGCCAGGTATTCACCAGATATTGAGTTGAATATTGACCCAGACACGGTAATTTTCCGACTTCAATATGAGGGGTTTTCGTGAAATCAATGGCCGTTCTATTTTCTGTGTTGTTACTTCAATCCACCACCTGTTTTGCTGCCGTCAGCGACAAACCATTTCAAATCGGAACCGCACAGGAATTTGAAACCCTCAACCCGCTAACGACCAAGATGTCGGCGACTCATTATATTTTTTCCTTCGTTGGCCGAGCTTTGGTATCACAAGATATGGATGGCCAGTGGATTCCGCAGTTGGCTGAGAAAATTCCGACTTTGGAAAATGGCGGAGCAAAATTCACCACGATCAACGGCAAGAAAACTTTGACCGCCGTTTGGGAGATCAAGAAAAATGCGCGCTGGTCGGATGGCAAACCAGTGGTCTGCGAAGATTTTCAGGTGGCTCGGGATATCGCGGACTCTCCGAACGTCTCGGTCGGAGCAAAAGAGAATTTCACGATTGTCGAGAAAGTCGAATGGACCGAGGCGCAACCTCAGCGCTGCACGTTCACCTATGCCAAGCCCCGCTGGGATTATACTCATCTGAACGCTTTTTATCCGGTTCCGGCGCATCTGGAAAAATCGGTCTTTCAGAAATTTGGCAGTGAAAATCAAGCCTATGATCGCCATACCAATTATATTTTGCACCCAGAGATGGAAGGACTTTACAACGGCCCTTACAAAGTCTCTGAGGTGAAGTTAGGCTCGCACATCATTCTGGTTCCAAACCCGCACTTTTATGGAACGGCCGCGAAAATTCCAAAAGTTGCCGTGAAACTGATTTCAGCCACAGGAACCATGGTGGCCAATCTGCAATCCGGAAATATTGATTCCATTAACTCGTACGGGTTGACCATGGACCAGGCGCAGGCTTTCGATAAAAAAGTGAAATCCGAAAAGCTTCCCTTCGTTGTGGATTACAAGCCTTCGATTTCTTGGGAGCATATTGATTTCAATTTGCAGAACCCGATTCTGCAGGATCTGCGTGTTCGCCAGGCCTTGATTTACGCGATCAATCGCGAAGAAATGGTACAGGCCCTTTACGATGGCAAACAAGAAGTCGCACATCATTTCTTGCCGAAAGATGATTCCTGGGCGCCACCGGATTTAAAACAAATTAAAAAATATCCGTTCGATCCGAAAAAAGCCAAAGCCCTGCTGGATCAAGCCGGATGGAAATTGAACCAGCAAGATGGCTACCGCTACAAAGATGGCCAGAAACTTTCCCTGCAATTTATGACAACCGCCGGAAATCAAAACCGCGAGACCGTACAGGTCTATCTGCAAGGCTTCTGGAAAGCCGTCGGCGTGCACATTGCGATTAAGAACGAACCGGCTCGGGTTTTATTTGGCGAAACAGTTCCCAAGCGCGCCTTCACCGGCATGGCAATGTTTGCGGACTCGGCCGAGGGAGATCTGCGGCCCTTCTTTCACTCGTCGCAAATTCCAAATGAGGCCAATGGTTGGTCCGGCGTGAATTATTCGGGCTGGAAGAACGCCAAGGTTGATCAATTGATCGAGCAAGTCGAGCTCGAATTCAATCCACAAAAGCAATCTCGCTTGGCGCGAGAAATGGTCCGTCTCTACACCGAAGAAGTTCCTTCGATTTCGCTTTTCTACCGCGCAATCAATTCGGTAAATCCCGTGACGATGAAAGATTTTGTTCTGTCCGGCCGCTACAATGAGTCCACACGGGCCGAAAAATGGAATTTGGTTCAGACGGCAAACTTTTAATTACTTGCCTGATGTGAGGCTATGAACCATGTCTCGGATGGAGCTGATGATGTCTGATCTGGTAATCGGCTTTTCTTGAGGCGCTGGTGGAGGTGTCGTCGAAAGCTGCGGGCTTGGCGTAGGTTCGGTGGATAAATCCATCGGACGCGGAGCTGGCGCTTGGCTGAGCACAAAGCTTTGTGGCCGGGCCTTCAGAAGTTTCACGATATCACGCAGCCCTGTCTTGGGATCGACGATGCCCGTGAATGGGATCGACTTCTTTTGATAGCCTGAGATTCCATCGCTGGGGGCATAATCGTAATTATTTTTGACTTCGGTGCGCATAATCTTGGCGTTGATCACACAGTCACGGATACGATCCATAAACAGAACCGGAGTTCCAACCGGCTGCTGATTGGCGGCCACAATGGCGTTATCCGTCAGCGCCTTCAGATCTTGATCTGTGCAGGACGAGTGCCGCCGAAACAAAGCCTGAGAGGCCAACTTTGAATCGTGCAGGGCTTTGAAAAACTTTTGTGCGACTTCAGCACGTGCCTTCATGACCAAATCCGGAATTGAAATCGCCATCATTTGATTTCCCGATTTCACTTGGCAAATCTTGGTGTCAATACCCGGAACCCGGACCATGATCGGAATCAATGAGTCCATTTTGTTGAGCATGTCGTGGCCGGTGCCTTCTTTGAAGCTGTGCTCGGAAAAAGTGTAGTCGTATCTCGAGAGATCATTTCCAATCGTAAACATCGCATTGCAAATATATTGCTGAGCCAACCGAGCATTCGAACCAGCCGCGGCCTCAAGGCTCTGCATCGCCGATTCGGTATCCGCATTGTCCACTGCGAATTCGAAGGCCATGGCTTGTATATGTGCTTTCTGTTCAGCGCTGTAATTTTCATAGGCCATAGAAATCGCACTGCGATCAGGGATGTTGTCGTTGATTTCAGGCGTATCCGGCAAAGAGATCAAATGCGCCAGCGCCATCATTTTCATCTCGGGATCTTGGATGCTATTGAAATCCAACAATCTGTGTTGGTTCATGAATTCGGAAAGAGCAGGATCTTGACTAATTCCGGAAAAGTGGCGCGCCACGGGCTGGGACAAGGGCTCGATCTCTTTGGCCATGCCTTCGGCCGCCAGCAAAAGCTGAGTTAAAACCAAGGCTATGAAAACATACATCATCTGGCTCATCGTGAAGGAAAACCATTGCCAAGCTGGTGCCATCCTTGGGCCCCTCAGCCTGCGATTGGCCCCCGAAACCTGTCGATCTTTTTTCCACTCGCCCCCTGGGGGCACTGACTTGATCAGGCAGGTTGAGTTTCTAAGCGGCTTTCTGGTAGATTGCCCTGCATGGATTCGAAATTCTGGAAAGATTTTGCCGGAAAATTTTGGGAGCGAAAGCCTGTGGTTTTTCGTGGTTTTCACTCGCCGTTGATGGAAATGGATGATGCCGAAGTCTTTCGTCTTTTGGTTTTGTATGCCAATCACTGCCGAAAAACCAAAAACCCCGAAGGCTTCAAATTTTTCCTGGATGGTCAGCGCATTCACGAGGACGAAGTCTTAGATCTCCTCCCCGAACACACCGACAAAAGCTTGCTGGGATATCACCAGCGGATGAACGAAATGTTCGAGGACTATTGCCTGGTCTGCGACGAGCTTTTGCGAGTGAATCTCAAAAAGCAGGCCCTGCTATCCGAATTTACCGGCGAGCTTTATCGGCACGTGGGATTTCCAAATCGTTTTGCAGAAATGGGACTTTACCTTGGCAATTACCGTAAGACTCCGTTTGGTGTGCATGTGGATGCCTGCGGCGTTTTCAGTTTTCCCGTGGTTGGGACAAAAAGATTTCGTCTTTGGGAACCCGCTTATGTCGCCAAGAATCCGGGCCTAATCCGCGCTTTCAAATACGACAAGTACAAAGCGAAATCCCTGCTGATGGAAGTGCGCACAGGTGATCTGTCCTACTGGCCGTCCTCAAGCTGGCATATTGCCGAAAGTGATGGATCCTTCAGCGCGACCTGGAGTCTTGGCGTCTGGGTCGATCGCCCCCACCGCGAGATGATTCAAGAATCTGTTTCCAAGTTGATCGCTTCCAAACTTGGCAGCGACGCCAACTTGAGCATGACTTCATTTTCAAATCTGCATGCAAAAGATGGCGAGGTCCTTGAGCTTCCAAAGATTGCGACTCAATCTCTAACTGCTTTGCAAAACCTGACGGCTGAGGATTTCAAATCCGCATTGCTCAAAGACTGGATGATCCATATCTCAAAGGAAGGCTTCAAAACTCCTCCGCGGAACGAGAAGAAAGTAAATGTCAGCGCCAAATCGGTCTTGCAACTGGTCTCTTCTCCCCTTTTGTGGAATCAGCCGAACAAATCCGAGCTTACCGTCTGCTTTGCCGGAACTTGTGTGGATTTTGCCGGAGCTCCTGCTGGAGTTCTGAAGCTGATCAAAGATCTCAACCGTGGCAAAAGCTGTCTGATTGATTCCTACATCAAAGGACCGAAGCACCTATCAGGTCTGCAAACTCTTGCAAACGCCGGCGCTTTTCAAGCCGTTTCAAAAAAATAAACTATTCGACTCGGAAAAGGGCGAACTTCAGATAGCGAAGTTCTTGCATCGCCAGCGGATACGGATGATCCACCGGTTGCGCACCCAGGTAAACCAAAGTGCCGCGCTTGCTAGCTTTTGAGAAAGCTTCGCGGGTGATTTCAAGGAAAGCTTCGGTTGAAATATGGCTCGAGCACGAGCTCGCCGCGAACAATCCATTTTCACTGACCAGACGGATCGACTGCGAGAAAATTTTTGTGTAGGCCGCGGTCGCCTGCGGGACTGATTTCTCGTTCGGGGCAAAGCTGGGCGGATCGGTGATGACCAGATCATATTTGTGCTTGGCTGCGATCTCTTGCTCGACAAATTCGAAAGCGTCAGTCGCCACATCCCGATGCTCGGTCCTGAGATTGTTGATTTCGAAATTTCGCTTCACGGCTTCGATGGCAGGCTTGCTGATATCCACACTGGTCACTCGACGCGCGCCACCCGCTGCTGCGAAAATGGAAAAGCCGCCGGTGTAGCTGAAAAGATTCAGAACATCTTTCCCCTTTGAAAATCGGCCGACCAGGGCGCGGTTGTCTCTTTGATCCAAAAAGAATCCAGTCTTGGCCGCATCGCGGATATTGGATGAAATAGCATGCCATTTTCTTTGAATTCGGTTTGCTCGGGCAACTTGCCAATCAGCTCGACACCTTTTTCTTCGACATCATTTCGGCGCTTGAAGTACACGCACTGAATTTGCGGGAAGTCTGTGCGAACTCGCTCGGCGATCTCTTGGCGGTTCCAGACTGTCTCCATGATCGGATGGTCATGCTTGATCACGGCCACATGGCCGTAGATATCGATCACCAGGCC